>JAPUJA010000220.1 GCA_027296525.1 Pseudomonadota bacterium
GTAGGGAATCGGTTCCTCGATGCCCTGCAAATACGCCTTCATGTAATAGGAGGCCCGATGGCCGTGATACATCGCGATCACGAGGGTCGAGCCGCCGAAGGCGCCGTCGCCTGCAGCGAAGACCTTGGGGTCTTCGGTCGACATGCCCTCGAACTCGGCGCGCACGCGGTCGATGTCCATCAGGCCGCGCCCATCGAGCTCGTCGCATTCGGCCTGCTGGCCGACGGCGGCGATCACCATGCCGCAGGGGATGTCGTGCTCGCTCTCCGGCAGGGCCTTGAAGAGCCGGCGGCCGTCCTCGGGGTCCGGCTCGCCGAGCGCGGTCTTCACGCAAGAGAGCGCAATGCCGTTGCCCTCGGTCACGACCGCCACCGGCATCCTGTGGTAGACGAACTCGATGCCTTCCGCGATCGCGCCTTTGAGCTCGTCGCGCCGCGCGGGGATCTCGTCGGGGCCGCGCCGGTAGATCACCTTGACGTCCTTGCAGCCGGGCAGGCGCTTGGCCACCCGGCAGGCGTCCATCGCCACGTCGCCGCCGCCCACGACGAGCACGCTTTCTGGCATCGTCGGGCGCTCGCCGCCATTGACCCGGCGCAGAAAACCGACGCCGTCGACCACTTCGGGGCGGTCCTCGCCCTCGATCTTCATGGGCTTGCCCCACCAGGAGCCGATCGCGAGAAGCACGGCGTCGTGGCGTTCCTTTAGCTCGTCGAGAGTGATGTCGCGCCCCAGCGCCGTCTCGAGATGCACCTTGATCCCGGGGCAGTGCCCGAGCATCCGGTCGATGTCTTCCTGGAGCACCTCGGGGGGCAGCCGGAACGCCGGAATGCCCCAGATCATCATGCCGCCGAGCCGGTTGGACATCTCGTAGATGTGGACCTCATAGCCCGCCTCGGCGAAATCCTGGGCGGCCGTCAGCCCCGTCGGGCCGGACCCCACGATGCCGATCGTCTGTTCTTGGGTCACGGGCACCGGGGGCAGGTGATAGTCCTTGCCCAGCCGCTCCATCACGAAGCGCTTGAGGTTGCGGATCGCGAGCGCCCCGTCACTCTCGGTCCGCCGGCAGGCGGGCTCGCAGGGCGCATCGCACACCCGCCCGCAGACCGAGCTGAACGGGTTGGTCGCGGTGATCGCCTCGAACGCCTCCTCGAACCTCTGCTCCCAGATGTAGGCCAGATAAGAGGGGGCATCCGTGCCGATCGGGCAGGCGACCTGGCAGGGCGCCGGCACGTAATGGAAATCGCGCGTATCCTCGGCGATGTCCGCCGGCAAGCGCTCCGGCGCGCCGAGGCTGTCCTGGTCGAGCGCCATCGCTAACGCACCCGCGAGCGGATTTCGCGCTCTTGATCGCGGTAGCTCGGGTCGAAGGGCAACCCGGTCATCACCGCCGCCTCGGGCGTCAGCGCCACGAGGTCGTCGCGCGAAAGCTTCTTCACGTCGTCATAGCCGAGCGCCTGGGTGAGCGCCGCGATCTGGAAGCGCACGCTCTCGAGGAAGCGGTGGATGTTCTGCGCCTCGACCGGCACGTTGTAGCGCTTCTCATGCTCGGGATCCTGGGTCGCGATGCCGGTCACGCACTGCCCGACATGGCACTGCATGCAGGCGATGCAGCCCCCGGCGATGATCGTCGCCGTGCCGAAGGCGGCGGCGTCCGCGCCCATGCAGAGCGCCTTGACCGCGTCGATGCCGTCGCGCAGGCCCCCCATCAGCACGATCTGGATTTCGCCCGAGCGGCCGATCTCCTCGAGCGCATCGAGCGCCGCGCGAATCGCCGCGATGGTCGGGATGCCGACATATTCCATGACCTCGGCGCCGCCCGCGCCCGTCGAGCCCTGCATGCCGTCGAGCTCGATGAAGTCGAAGGTATCCTTGAGCGCGATCTTCACGTCGTCATGGACCCGGCCCGCGCCGAGCTTGACGCTCACCGGGATGCGGTAGCCGGTCGCCTCGCGCAACTCCTCGACCTTGATGATGAGATCGTCGGGCCCGAGGATGTCCGGGTGGCGCGAGGGCGAGCGCAGGTCGATGCCTTGAGGAATGCCACGGATCTCCGCGAGCTCCTTGGTGACCTTCTTCGCCAAGAGCTGGCCGCCGAAGCCGGGCTTGGCGCCTTGCGAGATGTAGACCTCGAGCCCGTCGGCGCGGTTCATGTCGTGGATGTTCCAGCCCAAGCGCCCGCCGAGACACTGGAAGACGAGCTGCTTGGCGTTCGAGCGCTGGGCCTCGCTCATGCCGCCTTCGCCGGTGTTCTCGGCGATGCCTGAGAGGGTCGAGGCCATGCCGATCGCGGCCTTGGTCGAGGCGGAAAGCGCGCCGTAGCTCATCGGCGCGATCAAGACGGGCATGGTGAGATCGAGGGGCTTTGCGCCGGACTTGCCGCCGATCTGTGTGTGCATCGCGACCTTCGAGACCGCCTCGGCGTCTTCGCCGGCGCGGCTGAGATCCTTGCGAAAGGCGATGTCCGAGAAGTGCGGCAGGGCCCGCGCGCCGCCATAGCCGCGCACGCGATAGCGCCCGATCTGAGACTTGATGTAGATGTCTTCCTGGATCTTGGGGTTCCAGTAATCGCAGTCGCCGGAGAAGTGATAGAAGGGGATGCTGCGTACCTGCTGCTCGCGGGTGGCGTAACGCAGTTGTTTGCCTGCGTTCACGACTTTCTTAAAGGTTCCTTTGAAGGAAATATCATAACGATCTAAAAACTCTCGAATATTGTCGAGCTCATCCGCGGCAATATCGACCACTTGGGCGTCGGCCCCCAGGCTCTGGATCTCGCCCGCTACGAAGATTTCGCCGCCGGCCATGTTTTCGCCGAGGCGCTCGCCGGAATCGCCCAAGATGATGATGCGCCCGCCATACATCATGTAGCCCGCCATGAAGTTGGCGTTGCCGCAGCAGCAAAGCGTGCCTTTCTTCATCACCTGGCCCGAGCGCGAGCCCATATTGCCTTTGATCACGATCTCGGCGCCGCGAATGGCGAGCCCGGCGATCGCGCCGGCGTTGCCGCCGACGACGACGGAGCCGCTGTACATGTTGTCGCCGAGGCCCCAGCCGGTGTTGCTGTCGACCAGGAAGCGGGCCGCGTCGGAAAGACCCGCGCAGAAATAGCCGGCGGAGCCGCGCACGCGGACCGTGATCGGGGAGATCAGCCCGACCCCGACATGATGGCGCGCGTCGGGGTTGAGGACCTCCACGTCCTCGCCCTTGGCGCCGTGCTCGCGGATGAGTTCGTTGGCCCTGCGGACGGGGATTTCGGCGAGGTCTATCTGGACCATGTATCGTACGCCCCTGGCGGCGGCTCGGAGGTGTTCAACGCCTTGCCCGGGAAGAGGCGGTTGAGCGAAACCTCCTCCGAAGCGAGCGCGATGATGTCGTCGTCCTCGTACATGATCATCGGTTTCGCCGCGAGGCGGTCCTTGGCGTAGCCGATCTCGTCCTTGGTCGAAACCAGGAAGGAGAAGGTGCCGTCGAGGTCGTCGACCGACATGCGCAGGGCTTCTTTGAGCGAGACGTCTTGTTGCAGCTTGTCCGCGAGATAGACCGCGATGAGTTCACTGTCGTTGTCGGTATGGAACTCGAAGCCCCGGCGCTCGAGCCGACGGCGCATCTTAAAGTAATTCGTGATCTGCCCGTTATGGACGATGGCGAGATCCTCGAAGCCAGTTGCCCAAAAGGGATGCGCGGCCTCGGGATTGACCTCCGATTCGGTCGCCATACGGACATGGCCGAGCCCGTGGCTGCCCTTGAAGTGGCGCACATCATACTGCTTGTCGATGTCGTGCGCGCTGCCGACGTCCTTCAGAATTTCCAGACTGCGGCCAATCGAGACGACTTTCGCGGCATGCTCCAGTGCGTAGCTCAGCTTCTGGATATCGCCGGAAAAGTCGGCGACCGCCCGGAAGTGGTTCGCTTGACGCTCCTCCTTGATCACGCGCACGCCATGCTCGGCCAGGATCTCCTTGATCCGGGCGATCTGCGCCTTGGGGTCCTCGTCGCCGGTTCCGACGAAGAAGCGCATATGCAGACGGTCGTCCTCGCCCGCGTCATAGAGGGCGAAGCCGGTGGAATCGGGGCCCCGATGCTGGCAACCGTCGAGCATCTCGATCAGGGCGCGGCCGGTTTCGTTGCTGCCGCCGCCGTTCTTGAACATTATTCCCGCGACACCGCACATGGTTCTCGATCCTCGTTTTGGATAAGGATTCCGCTGCCCTCCGCCCGGCGAACGCGGGCAAGGGTTGGAATCATTCAAAGGCCTTAGCATGAATATTTCGTTCCTTCAAGTTAACGCTCCCAAACCTCAGATAACACTGGGAGAGCAGGTCACAAACTGTTGAAATAGCGTGATTTGAAGTGTGGGCCCTCTGGCCGCATGATGGGCGGCAGGCGGGTTTGCAGGACGGCTCTCACAGGACGGCTCTTACAGAATGTCTCCGAGGCTTTCTCACATAGCGCGGCGTTTCGCGCCTCTGGCGGCCCTCTGGGCGCTCCTTCCGGCGCTCCTTTGGCCCGCACCGGCCATGGCTGGGCCGGAAGAGCTCAATCCCATCCTCAAGAGCCTCTGGCCGAATACCGACTTCGAGACCCACGCGGTCGATTATGCCGAGATACAATTGGGCTGCTTCACGGGCAAGGATTGCATCCGCTCGATCGACGATCCGGTCTTCGCGTCCGTCATCGCGGTCGATCATCTCGTCGATCGGGAGCCCGTGATCGGATTCAACATCGACGAGGACTATCGGGCCTATCCCCTGCGGATGCTGATGCGCCACGAGATCGTCAACGACGTGGTGGGCGGCGTGCCCGTCGCCGTCACCTTCTGCCCGCTCTGCACCACCGCGGTGGTGTATGACCGGCGCGTCGAGGGGCAGGTGCTCGAGTTCGGGGTGAGCGGAATGCTTCGCAACTCGGACCTCGTCATGTATGACCGTCAGACGGAGAGCTGGTGGCAGCAATTCGTCGGCGAGGCGATCGTCGGCACCATGACCGGAACCCGGCTCGAGGCCATACCCGCGCGGCTCGAATCCTTTGCCAAATTCCGCGAGCGCGCCCCGCTCGGGCAGGTGCTCGTGCCGCCATCGAGCTTGGATCCGGGTTACGATAGCAATCCCTACGTCGGCTATGACAGTCGCTCGGAGCCCTATGGCTTCTTCACCGGGCCTTACCCTGAGGCGGTGGCGGCGCTCGAACGCCTCGTGACGGTCGGCGAGGAGGCGTGGAGCCTATCGCTCGTGCGGCGCGAGAAGACGATCGTCGCCGGCGATCTCGTGATCACCTGGGAACCCGGCCAAGCCTCCGCACTCGATGCGCCCGTCATCGCCGAGGGCATCGATGTCGGCAACGTGCTCGTCCAGCGGCAAACCGATGACGGCCTCGAAGACGTCGTCTACGGCGTCGATTTCGCCTTCGCCTTCCATGCCTTTCATCCGGACGCGGTGATCCACACCGACTAGGGCGCACCGCCTCCCGTTGGAGACCTTCTCGGCTCCGCCGCGCCGGCTCCACGCGCCGCGGGCGGCGGACTTGACGTATCCGGTTGAGGCACGAAATGGTAAAATAATTAAATCTTTGGCCGGGCATTTGAGCAGCGCGCGCGAGGCATGGCAGACAAGGAGAGCAAGCTACCCGCCGAGGCCGCCCGGGCGGCCGTCGATGCCTTCTTGAAGAAGGCGGCGCTCACCCCGGCTGAGCCGCGCTCCGGCCCGCGCGGGCGGCTTATCTTCGCGATGGACGCGACGGCGAGTCGGCAGCCCAGTTGGGATCGGGCCTGCCAGATCCAGGGCGAGATGTTCCAGGCGACGGAAGCATTGGGCGGGCTCGAAGTGCAGCTCATCTATTACCGCGGCTTCGGCCAGTGTCGAGCGACGAAGTGGTTCACCGACCCGAGGGACCTCCTGCAGCACATGACCCGGGTGTTCTGCCTCGGGGGCCACACGCAGATCGCCAAGGTGCTTCGCCACGCGATCAACGAGACGAAGAAACGTAAAGTGGACGCCCTCGTTTTCGTCGGCGATTGCATGGAAGAAGAGGTCGATCGCCTCTGCCATCTGGCGGGCAAACTCGGGCTTCTGGGAGTGCCCGCCTTCATGTTCCACGAGGGCGGTGAGCCGGTGGCCGGGCGGGCCTTTCGCCAGATCGCGCGCCTGACGAAGGGGGCCTATTGCCCGTTTGATTCAAGCAGCGCGCAACAGCTGCGCGACCTCTTGAGCGCCGTTGCCGTCTACGCCGCGGGCGGCCGCGTGGCGCTCGAGCGTCACGTCGAACATTCGAGCGGCGAGGTCAAGCGCATCGCCAGCCA
>JAPUJA010000221.1 GCA_027296525.1 Pseudomonadota bacterium
GCCGCCATCGTGAGCTTGTCGATCGCGACCTTGCCACTCAACCGCTCCTGGAGAATTCCCGAGCCTTCGTCGTGGAGACCGCGGCGTCCCATATCGAGTGACTCGATCTGTGCACGCGATCCCTTCTTGATCGCTTCGAAATAGCTTTCACAAACTTTGAAATAGTCCTTGATGAGAGAACGAAGCGGCGTGAGAGGTAGGGGAATTTTTTTGAGCGACACCTCTTCCGTATTACGGATATCGAAGATGAGACGATTTTCCTCTATGCTGAGATACAGATGATACGGCCCCCCTAAGACTCCGTCGGGCGCAAAATAATTCTCTTCAAGAAGGTCGAAGATAGCGACGCGCCGCTCGTGATCGATCTCGGGACTCCACCGAACGACGGAATGCTCGTCGAGGGTGACGTCCGCGATACGCTCCGATTCAGCGCGCGGGTCGTCGGACATGCAGCCTCAATCGCCTCGCGGGATATTCAAACGGATCGCGACCGAAAGAGCATGCGCGCCAAGACCTTCGGTATTCGCAAGCGTCACGGCGGCAGGTCCGATACGCCGCAGACTTTCGGCGTCACATCGAACCAAGGATGTCTGCTTCATGAAATCGAGCACCGAAAGACCCGAAGAGAATCGCGCGCTGCGACCAGTCGGCAGTACGTGATTGGTCCCTGCGACGTAATCACCGATCGCTTCCGGCGTATACCGCCCAAGGAAAATCGCTCCGGCATTGCGGACCCGTGCCGCAAAATCTTCCGCGCCGTCGATGGCCAGCTCGAGATGTTCTGGAGCTAGCCGATCGACAAGCTCCGGCGCCTGCGTGAAATTTTCGACCTGGATCACGGCGCCGTATTCCCGCCAGCTTGTGGCCGCGATCTCGACCCGATCGAGCGTCTTCAGATGCGATCCGACCGCAGCTTCGACCTCATCGGCGAAGGCCGCATCGTCCGTGATCAATATGGCCTGGGCCGAGGGATCATGCTCCGCCTGTGCCAGGAGGTCGATCGCGATCCAGTCGGCAGCGTTCGAGGCATCGGCGACGACGAGGACCTCAGAGGGTCCTGCGATCAGATCGATGCCGACACGGCCGAACACAAGGCGTTTCGCGGCGGCGACATAGGCATTTCCCGGACCGACAATCTTATCCACCGGGGGGATCGTTTCCGTACCATAGGCGAGTGCCGCCACGGCCTGCGCACCGCCGATCCGGTAGATTTCGTCGACACCTGCGAGCCCCGCCGCCGCGACGACGTAGGGATTGAGTCGTCCACCGGGCGTCGGCACCACCATCGCGATGCGCGGCACGCCGGCTGCCTTCGCCGGTATCGCGTTCATCAGCACCGAGCTGGGATAAGCGGCACTCCCTCCAGGAACATAGAGCCCGACCGATTCAATCGCCGTCCAACGGCTGCCCAACCCGACACCGCAAGAGTCCTCGTAAAAACTGTCCTCTGGAATCTGTCGCCTATGGTGCGCCTCGATTCGCTCGGCCGCCAACCCAAGTGCGGCAAGCGTCTCCGCCGCACAAGAGCCGATGGCCGCCTTTCGCTCGTCCTCCCCGATCCGGAGACGACCGACATCGAGCTCGACTTGGTCGAAGCGCCGCGTGTAGTCGAGCAGCGCGCCATCGCCCCGCTCACGAACATCCTTCAGAATCTGCGCAACCGTCTGGTCGACATCTTCTTGACACTCACGCTTCGCAGCGACGAGCCGTTCGAATGCCGCGCCGAAGCCCGGATCCCGGATGTCGAGCCTAAGCGCCATCGACGACCTTTCGCAGACGCTCGATCCACAGTCCCAGACTCTCGGGCCGTGTCTTGAGCGCAGACCGGTTCACGATGAGCCGGGCGCTACAGTCGGCGATATGCTCGACCTCGACCAGTCCGTTGGCCTGTAGGGTCCGACCGGTATCCACCACGTCGACGATGCGCCGACAAAGACGAAGACCCGGTGCCAACTCCATCGCACCATTCAGCTTGATGCACTCGGCCTGAACGCCCCGCGCCGCAAAGTGACGACGGCAGATCTCCGGATATTTCGTTGCCACCCGGATATGGCTCCAGCGGTCCGGATCGTCGCTCGAAGCAAGCTCCGCCGGCTCCGCCACAACCAGCCGGCAACGGGCAACGCGGAGATCGAGCGGAGCGTACACTTCCTGATAATCGAACTCCATCAGGACGTCGCTCCCAGCCACCCCGAGTTGGGCCGCGCCAAAGGCGACGAACGTCGCCACGTCAAAACTGCGCACGCGTATGATCTCCAGACCCGGAACATTTGTGGTGAAACGGAGCTTCCGTGAACCCGGCCGCCCGAACTCGGCCTCGGGCTCGATCCCAGCCGCGCGGAGCAACGGCAAGACCTCATCCGCTACCCGGCCCTTGGGCAGAGCAAGCAAGAGATCCTCCGGCGAGTCCTGTTCCTTCTTCATTTCACGCCGCTAGATCAAGTCGTGTTTCGGTGAGACGTGAATCGTCCACGACTCTCCAAGGTCCTCCAGCGCACAGCTTAAGGTGTCGGCGAAAAGGCGGATCTCGCCGCCGCCGGCGAAAAGGAGCTGTATGCTTACCCCCTTCTCGTCGTCGCCCGTGTTTTCCTCCAAGGCCAGCGTCAGGAGTTCTAACAGTTCCGATCGCTTCTCGCGGTCAATCCCCCGCGATCTTACCGCGCGCACGCCTTCGAAACGTAAGCCGCTCCGAACTTGACTGCGCGGCCCATCGATCCCCTTCACAACGGCCGCTTCCCAACGGAAGCGGCTAAACACCGCGACGAAACGCCGCTCGGCTTCGACGAAGGCCATATCCTCCACGCACAACAAGGCGTCCTGCAAACAAGCGGAAAGAACGGACAAATCCTGCGCGTCCTGGGCCAGCAATTTGAGTGCACGCCCGCTCATCCGTCGATCCGTTCGATACAGGCTCCGCATGCCGCAAGCTTCTTTTCGAGACGCTCATATCCCCGATCGAGGTGATAGACGCGACTGACAACCGTCTCGCCCTCTGCCGCAAGCCCGGCCAGGATGAGCGAAATCGAGGCTCGAAGGTCGCTCGCCATGACCGGTGCGCCCCGCAATCTGTCAACACCGTGCACCACCGCGGACGAACCCTGCAACGTTATTTCTGCACCCATTCGGGCGAGCTCGGAAACATGGGTGAAGCGATTTTCAAAGATCGTTTCCGTAAT
>JAPUJA010000222.1 GCA_027296525.1 Pseudomonadota bacterium
GATATCGTGGCGCAGATCCGGGAGCTCCTGGACACGCGGGTCCGTCCCGCGGTGGCTCAAGACGGCGGCGACCTCATCTTTCGCGGGTTCGACAAGGGTGTCGTCTACCTTCAGATGCGCGGGGCCTGCTCGGGGTGCCCGAGCTCGACCGCGACGCTGAAGGCCGGGATCGAGAACATGCTGCAACACTATATCCCGGAAGTCGTCGAAGTACGCGCCGTCGCCTAGGCGCAATACGCCTCGGCGCGATAAAAAATATGCCTCGGCGCGATACGCGATAGGGGAGTAGCTCCAAGCCAACCGTCCATTTGCCCGAATTCGGGCCGGCCCGCCGTGGAGATAAATGAGCTGCGGCGGCTGTGGACGAGAACTGGGAGACCTTAAGATGTTGTCGAAAGCCGCGCGCTATCCGACGCTTCTCGTATGGGGCATCGCGCTCCTCGGTCTCAGCATCATGACCCTCTATGGTTTGGTGCTGGCGGATCCGGCCGGCGTGATGAAGGTGCAGCCCGTGCGGGTTCCCTTCAGCATGCTTTCGCCGGGGCACGGAGTCGACAAACCGGGAACTTGGTACGCTTCGATCACGGGCGATATCGAGCGCCGGGAGATCACGAGCGCCGAGCTCGACGAGCAGTTCGAGCTGATCGATTACCGGTTGGCGGAGGTGCGCTCGGGCGATCTTGCCGTGCCGCGGCTTTTCGTCGCGAACCTTCCGGTTGACCTCGGGGGTGTTTCCGTTATCGACGCGCGCAAGCAGCTCTTCCTCCAGACGACCTTGCCTTTGGTGCTGCGGGTGAACGAGATGATCCTCGAGGAGCGTGGGCGTCTGCTCACGGCCCAGCAGCGGATCGATGCGGGCGAGACCCTGTCCGCTCGCGAGACGCAATGGCTGGCCGATCTCGCGGGCCATTACGAAACCGGGCCGGGCGATCTCGAGGCGCTCCTGCTGCGGATCGATATCGTGCCGCCTTCGCTTGCGCTCGCTCAAGCCGTGACCGAGTCGGGATGGGGAACCTCGCGTTTCGTGCGTGAAGGAAACGCGCTCTTCGGCGAGCGGGTGTTCGCCGAGGGCGGCGGCGTTGTGCCCCACGAGCGGAGCGAGCAGGACGACTATGAGGTGCGCGTCTTTCCCAGCCTGATCGCCTCGGTCCAGGCTTATGCCCACAATCTGAACACCCATCCGGCTTACCGCGGCTTCCGCGCCGAGCGCGCCCGTCTGCGCGCGGCCAGCGAGCTGCTCACGGGCCGGGCCCTGCTCGGCGGCCTCGAGGCCTATTCGGAGCAAGGCGCGCGCTATGTGAAAACGTTGCGTCACGTCATCCGGGACAACAGCCTCTGGCAGTTCGACACGGCGCGTCTGCACGGCGTCGAGTTCGCCGCCGTGACGGCGATCGGGGACGACTCCTAGAAAATTGCAAGCGGCGGCGGTCCGCGACCCTCGCAGGGTCCGCGACCCCCGCAGGGTCCGCGACCCCCGCAGGGTCCGCGACCCCCGCGGGATCGCTCAGCCCATCAGCCGGGTGCCCGCGGCCTCGTCCGAGAGAAGCGGGTAGCGCCGGGGCTCGAAGAGCTGATAGTGCCACCATTCGTTGCGGTAGAAGTCCCAGCCCGCGCTTGTCATGATGCCGAGAAGCAGATGGCGGTTGCGCTGGGCTTCGGCCGACAACTCGGTGCGGGCGTGACGGGAGAGGGGTTCGAGGGCATCGAAGGGGGTGCCCATCTCGAGCGCCGTGCCGTCCGGGCGGATGAGGGTCAGATCGACGGCGACCCCACGCGAATGGGGTGAGCCGCGGCGCGGATCGGCCAGATAATCGGGATCGGGGGTGTGATTCCAGAGCGCCCACTGCGCCTCGACCGGGCGGAACGCGTCGTAGATCCGAAGCCCCAGCCCGAGCGCCTGGGCGAGCGTCAGCGCTTCTTTGAGGAGGGCCGTCGCGTCGGCGTGCAGGTAACAGGCCGCGCGCCGGTACACGGCCTTGCCGGTGAAGTTCTCCGGCCCCGCATAGGCGAGACGGATATCGACATCGAACGCCGGCGGGACGATTTCAACCAGGGACATCGTCGGCAAGGGGCTGGCTTTCCGAAGGCGGCGATTGTAGGGGCTGTGCCTTTGTTTGTCACAGAGATCGCCCGGCTTGCGGCGGGCGCCGACGTCGTGCTAAGCGCGGGCCTCAACCAATGGCGAACCGGTGTTGACCATCCTGGCTCTGGACACGGCGGTGTCTGCCTGCTCCGTCGCTCTTTGGCGTGACGGGGGCACCCGCGCCCGCCGATTGGAAGCCATGACGCGCGGCCACGCCGAGGCTCTGCTTCCGATGGTCGAGTCCGTCATGGCCGAGGCGAGGCTCGCCTATCCTGGCCTCGACATGATCGCCGCGACCGTCGGTCCCGGCACCTTCACGGGCCTGCGCGTCGGGCTCGCGACGGCGCGGGGCCTGGCGCTTGCTTGCGCCCGTCCGCTCTTGGGGGTCGGCACCCTCGAGGCCCTCGCGCAAGGAACCGGCGAGGTGGAACGCCGTGGGCGCCATGTGCTGGCCGTCATGGACGCGCGCCGGGGCGAGCTCTACGCCGAGCTCTTCGCGAGCGACCTCGCGAGCCTCGCGGGCCCCCGCCGGATCCTGCCCGAGGCCCTCGGGGCCCTGGCCGCCGGCGCGTCCTTGCTGCTCGTCGGCGATGGCGCCTCGGCGGCGACGAAGGCGCTTCCCGGGGCCGATCTCTTGCGCTCCCAAGCCCCGCCCTATCCGGACGCCGCCGGGGTCGCGGCGATCGCCGCGCGCACACCGGAGCGCGCGCGGCCGGGACAGGAGGTCCGGCCCCTTTACCTTCGGGGCCCCGGCGCAAGCCCACCCGGCGCAAGCCCACCCGGCGCGGGCTCACCCGGCGCGGGCGCGCCCGCTGGGAGGCGGCCGGGAGGATGAGCCGCAAACCCCCGACGCTCTGCCCGCTCCGACCCGACGACCTCGAAGAGGTCGCGCGCCTGCACGCCGTCTGCCTCGAGGCGCCCTGGAGCGCCGAGGCCTTCGCCTGCCTGCTCGGTTCCGCCGGCTCGTTCGGCCTCCAGGCCGCTTTGGGACACGCCCTTGCCGGCTTTCTGGTCGGGCGCGTCGTCGAGGATGAGGCGGAGATCCTCACCCTCGTGGTCGCGCCCTCCTGCCGGCGCCGGGGCCTCGCAAGGCGGCTCGTCGCCGCCGCGCTCACCCATGCCCGTGCGAGTGGCGCCTCGGCGCTCTTCCTCGAGGTCGCCGAAGACAACAGGCCGGCCCAGGCGCTCTATCGGGCGGTGGGCTTCGCCGCGATCGGACGGCGGGCGCGCTATTACCCGCGCGCCGAGGGCCAAGCGACGGGCGCGCTCAATCTCCGTCTGGGTCTTCGCGATGAACTTCACCCTCCTCGGCGGCTCCAGGGGGCGTGAGGGGGGATGCTCAGGACCCGCGTTTGCGGATCCTGAGGAGGTGGACGCCGCTCGCCTCGCCCGCCTCGGGCGCGAGGCTCAGCACCTCGTGGCCCTCTTCACGGACCGAGCGGGGCACGTTTTCGAGCGGTTCGCCCGCGTTGAGCCGAACCTCGAGGGTCTCGCCCGGCGCCATCCGCTCGATCTGGAGCTTGGTCTTGACGAAGGTCATCGGGCAGATGTCCGACGTGATGTCGAGATAGTAATGGGTTTCTCGATTCACCTAATCCCTCTGAACTTCAATGGGCCCCTGAAAAATATCTCATCTTGTTATTGATAAATCGAGCGAGTCCAACTATAGAGTATAAGATATATCCAACAAATTTTCTTTTGCTGCCCGGGAGATCATGAATGGCTGACGAACTGGACCAGAGCGAGCTTCTTGCCTTGACCACCGAGATCGTCGCGTCCCATGTGTCCAACAACGTGGTGCCCGTGGGCGATCTTTCCAAGCTTATCCAGCAGGTTTACGCCACACTCGCTTCGGT
>JAPUJA010000223.1 GCA_027296525.1 Pseudomonadota bacterium
CCGCGCCGCTGCGACCGCTCGCCGCGGCGTCGCCGCGGTTTCCCGGCCGCGCGTGGCTCCGATGAAGCGACAGGGGTCGAGCTTAGGCGCAGCTCTCCTCTTGGCGGGCATGCGGCAGGCGCAGGATAAAGCGGCTGCCCCGCCCGGTCGCGCTTTCGAGGTGAATATCCCCGCCCATCAGCCGTGCGAGTTGACGGGCGATCGCAAGGCCCAGACCGGCGCCGTCATGGCGCCGCGACAGAATGCCGTCGTGGATCTGCTTGAACTTCTCGAACACCGCCGCGTGCTTGTCCCGAGCTATTCCGGGTCCGGTATCCCACACCGTGATCTCGACCATGTGGTCCGACGAAAGCGCCAAGTCGACCCCGATGGCGCCGTTCTCGGGCGTGAACTTCACCGCGTTGCTCAGCAAGTTGACGAGGATTTGCAAGGCCCGCGTGCGATCCGCCTTGACGATCCAATCTTCCGAGGCCTGCACGGCACCGGTATCGATGTTCTTTTCCTCCGCTCTCAAGGTCACGAATGACAGCGACTCGGCTACCAGATCGGCGAGCGCCGTCGGCCGAGGATCGAGGGTGAGAGCGGCGGTCTCGATCTTCCCCATGTCGAGGATGTCGTTGACCAGGGCGAGCAAGTGCCGGCCCGCGGCCAGGATATCGCCGCAGTACTCCAGGTAACGCTCGTGCAGCGGACCAAACATGCGTTGCGTCATAAGCTCGGAAAAGCCGATGATCGCATTGAGCGGCGAGCGGAGCTCGTGGCTCATGTTAGCCATGAACTCCGACTGTGCCTCGACCGCGGTGTCGGCCCGTGCCAGAGCGAGGTCGAGCCCGGCGTTCGTGTTCACCAGTTCCTCGAGCGCCCGTTCGAGCTCGCGGCGCGATTGCCGCGCCTCGCGCTCGGCGGCGCGCCACGGCGTTACGTCGGTGCCGGTGCCGCGGTAACCTCGAAACGCCCCCGATCCGGGATCGAAAACCGGCACCCCGCTCAGGTGGCAGGAGCGAATTTTACCCTCGCAGTCGATCAGCTCATAGACCTGATTGCGAAACGCGGATCGCGCCTTCATGGCTTGCGGGAGCGAATTCTCGGGCTCATCGGCAGCGACGAAGCGGCCGAGCTTGCCGAGGTGGCGCCCCTTGAGCCGCAGCGCTGGCTCGCCGATGACTTCCGCGAGCCGATCGGAGACGAACGTGATGCGGTCCCGCGCATCGGTTTCCCAAAGCCAATCCGAGGTCGAACGCAGAAAATCCTTGAAACGCTGATCTCTCAGCTTGGCCTGTCGCAGCGCCCTGGCCTGCGCCGTGATGTCTTGGTACGTGCCGCCGACCGACACCAGCTCGTCGCCGTCGTAGATGGGGAAGTACTGGCAACCGAAGCGCTTGCTCTCGCCGTCAATTTCGAACGCGCTCACGGTGCTGACACGCTTTCCCGTCTTGGTAATCTCCTCCACTGCGAGCCGGGCCTCTGGCGGCAGCGCCTGGTCGCTAACGCCGAGGCTCTGGTCGCGACCGGCGAGACCCGAGATCCTCCGATATCCCTGGTTGGCATACAGCAGCATACCCTCGAGATCGGCGATGAAAAGCGGCGGAGCGTCATACTGGACGACGTGGTCGAGGATATCGCCCAGCCTGGCCGCGGTCCGGTCAGGTCCGCCGACCGCGCGATCCCCAACCGAGCTCCCGGTCGCCGCGCCGGCCGAGCGAATTGTGACGACCTCCGTCGATCGGTCTTTTTCATCCCGAGCGAGTTTACTCACTACGGCACGCTCCTAAGTCGCGATTATCGGCCCGCCGGTTCCGACCGTCGCCCCGCTCGGGTTACGCCACCGCCGACGAGATTCGATAGATCGCTTCGATGTAGTCGGCGTCGCGCTGCCAGAATTTCAAGACATGTCGGGCCCTGTCCTGAGCCAACCTGTCGTAGATGCGGAGCACGTGCTCGACCACGGTCGCGTCTTTCGCGCCGCTGCCATCGACGATCTTACGAACCAGCAGGAAAATCGGAGCGAACACGGCGCGGTCCATTCCGATCGCCTTGCATGCGACGGTCAGCGCCTCGCCCCCGGGATCGAAGACGATACGCTGCGCCATCTTGGGATCGAGGTCGGCCATGCGGGCCAACCCGGCGGTAAAGGCGCTGGCGTAATGTTGGCGCAGGGATCGCAGGAGAAATTGTTCGCTGAGCTCGCCCCGATCCGCCAGATCGGAGACCAGCTTTTCCGCTTGGCTCGCTCGCGTCTTCGGTGCTGGCGGGAGCCCGACAGGGGATCGCGATGACTCCTGGATGACCTCATCCAGAGCACTCTCATCGATCGCGTATGCTTCGAGGATGTGCTGGCGAAGCGCCGCCGAAACCCACCAGAACATCCGATGCCCCAGGTCGGGCGGCAGATCGGGGCGGCGCAATAGAGGCTCCTGGAAACGGTCGATCCGCCTCGATTCTTCGACCAGATACTCGCTCGCGTGGCGCGAGAGCACGGCGTCGTCATTGTTCAGCAGCGCCTCGATCACGTCCTCCTCGCCATTCTCGATCAAGGCATCCGCCACTTCCTCGCTAAGCCCGTTGCGACCGGCGATCTTGAGGCGATGCTCGGTCGAGCGGTGCTTGATTATCTCCATCAGATCGGCGTCCCGAAGGACCCCGCTCTTGAGCAGAATCGGGCCCGCCACCTCAACGTCGTCATTGGCGAGCATGACGATGAGCTCGCGCGGGGCGGCCTCGATATCGGATAGGCGGGCGGCGATGTCCCGCCGAACATCCATCTCCACTTCGTGAATCAATTTCGTCAGAATATCGCTGAGCAGCGACCGTTCCTGATCGCTTAGCCGGCCGTCGCCACCGACGAACAGCTCGGCAATGTCCTCCAGCAGTGCGCCGCGGCCCTGTTGCGACTTATCGAGAGCGCGCCTCAGTAAGCGCGTTTCGAGATCCTCGGTTTTCTCCGTCATTGCAACCGCGGTTTCAGCAAATTCAGTGCAGGCCCCGTACGCAGGGGCAAATGCGCTCCGAACCGGTTCGGCCTTCCCTCCGCCGAGCGAATGGTGTCGCCAAGCTCCAAATGCCAAGTAAAATATTACCAATTCATTAATCAAGGCTGTGAACTGCCACAAATCCGAGCCTCGAGATTTCGCACCCGTTGCGCCTTCCGCGACGGGCGCGACCGTGGCCAGCGGCATGGATCGCACGGTTCGGGGCTGCCTGCGCTTGGCGCCGGTAAACGGCGTGGCATCGCTCCGCCGACCGCGTGGGCGGTCATTGGGCATAGCGGCGGCGGAGGGTATGGAAGCGAGGGCATGGAGGGCTTTGCGAGGTGCAACTGCCGAGCTTGGGATTCAGCGCCCAAGGCGGGTAACGGCGTGAGCTTCGCGCTCGAGGTCCTTATCACGACCCAGGGAACCAAGCGGCGAGAGCTTCGCCCCGCGCCGTGCTGGCGCGCTCGGCCGCCCCGCCGCCCGCGCCGCCGGGTTGTTGTGGTCGGCGCCGTCGACCATCTAATGTAGGCTGCCTAATGTAGGCTGCCGCGTTTCCCCCCACAGCCCGAGGAGCCGAGCGTGAAGTTCGATACCAAGGTCGTCCGCGCCGGGATCACGCCCGATCCCACCACCGGATCCATCGTCCCGCCGATCTACGAGACCGCCACCTACGTGCTCGACGAGGTGGGCAAGGACAAGGGCTTCGACTACACCCGGTCGACCAACCCCACCCGCCAGGTGCTCGAGGCGAACCTGGCGGCGATCGAGGGCGGCGCCCACGGCATCTGCTACGCGAGCGGCATGGCGGCGGTCGACAGCTGCATGAAGCTGTTGAGCGCCGGCGATCACGTGGTCTGCTCCGACGACGTCTACGGCGGCGTCTCGCGCCACTTCAACAAGGTGCTGACGCGCTACGGCCTGAGCTTTACCTACGTCGACAGCTCGGAGCCCGAGACCGTGCGCCAGGCGATCCGTCCCGAGACCCGGATGCTGTGGATCGAGACGCCGACGAACCCGCTGCTCAAGGTCACCGACCTCCATGCCATGTCCACGATCGCCAAGGAGCACGGCCTCTACCTCGGCGTCGATTCGACCTTCGCCACGCCGGTGTTCCTGCGCCCGCTCGAGTTCGGCGTCGACATCGTGATGCACAGCACCACCAAGTACCTGAGCGGCCACAACCAGCTCATCGGCGGTGTCGTCGTCACCGACCGCGAGGACATCCACGAGGCGATGAAGTTCGTCCAGAAGACCATCGGCGCCGTGCCCAGCCCCTTCGACTGCTGGCTCACGCTCTTGGGCCTGAAGACGCTCCACCTCCGCATGGCGCGTCACGCCGCCTCCGCCCAGCGCGTCGCCGAGTACCTGGAGAGCCACCCCAAGGTCAGGAGCGTGACCTACCCGGGGCTCCCCTCCCATCCCCAGCACGATATCGCCAAGGCCCAGATGAGCGGCTTCAGCGGCATGATCTCGTTCGAGCTCGAAGGCGGCATCGCGGCCGGCACGGCGGTGATGAACAACGTCGAGCTGATGGGCCTGGCCGAGAGCCTGGGCGCGGTCGAAAGCATGATCACCCATCCCGCCACCATGACCCACGCCGAGGTGCCCGACGAGGAGCGCCGCGCGCGCGGGCTCTCGGACGGCCTGGTGCGGCTCTCGGTGGGCATCGAGGACGTCGACGACATCCTCGCCGACCTCGACCAGGCGCTGGCCAAGGCCTGAGGTCGGACGGGCGCGGCGGCGCCCGAGCGCTCAAGACGGGTGCCAGGGATTGATAATCGCGACCCCGGTCGCCTCTATGTCCCTGACATTTCGGGTGACGAGGGTGAGGCCGCGCTCCATGGCCGTGGCCGCAAGCATCGAAGCGATGACGGGAAGCGGTCGCTCGGCATTGAGCCGGCCCCAGGCCGCTGCGATCGAGACATCGATGGGGATGACACGATCCGAGAACAGGACGTCGATGCCCCGCAGCCAATGCTCGAGGCTGGCCGCGGCTCGCGGGTCCCTGCGCCGCCGCAGGGCGATACCCTTGGTAAGCTCGCCGACAGTTAGCACGCTGAGGTAGAGCTCACGGTGATCGCGCCGCTCCAGCCAATCGAGGACGTTGCGGTCCGGGGCCCGCTTGCGGGTCTCGGAAACCACGTTGGTATCGAGCAAGAAACTCAAAGCTCGACCTCTCGCCCGGTGTCGGCGGGCCGCTCGATCTCGAAGTCGTCGACCTTTGGGCCAGAGAGCAGATAGGCCTTGAAATCGGGCTTGGCCGCCTCGAGCCGCCGATACTCCTCGATCGAGACCACGACAGCGCGCTCCTTCCCGTGTCGGGTGATGACCTGCGGGCCCTCGCTCCGGGCCCGCGCGATGAGCTCGCTGAAGCGGCTTTTGGCGTCATGTACCTGCCATCGTGCCACGCACTTTCCCCTTTTCTGACCTATCTGACTAATATGATCATAATAGGCCCGGAGATCCAATCGGGTAAAGCGTGAAACATCTGACCGTGGTCGATGCGTGCTCGCGAACCGTCGCGGCACTGCCAGTCCTGCATAGGGTACGCGATCTCGCCGATGCGCCCGGGCGGCCCATTGATTGCCCGGCTGGGCCCATTACGCCCGGGTCCAAGCCCCCGACCCTCGCGGATTGTGGCGGCGGCGCCGATTTCGATCGCTCCAGATCGATGATGAGCGATATCCGTCGGGGGAGGAGTCTTGGTCGCCGCGGCCGTGCGTCGCGGAGGGCCGCCACGTCCCTGGGAGATATCCTGGTCATCACCGAGGAGCACAAGCGGGCGGCACGGGAGGTCAAGTCCGAGGACGGCGGGATAATTTGGCGCGGCGCGAACCGCTCGCCGTGGATTGTGCGAGGCCGATTGGGGCCTCGCATTGCCGATCGAGCTGCTCATCGACGGCCGTCATCCGATAGCGTTCGGCGTCGGCGCGCCACGGGTGCCTTCGCGATAAGTGGCGGGCGCTACAACACCGCC
>JAPUJA010000224.1 GCA_027296525.1 Pseudomonadota bacterium
CACGGTAGGGCTCGATGACGCTGGACAACGGGCGGTCGTCGATCCACTTGAGCTTGTCGAAGAACGCCATGGGCGACGGGACGCCGTCCGGTGCCTTGGCTCTGCGCTTCGGCTTCATGCGCGTCGTCCGCTGAGGTAGTCGCTGAGGGATGGCTCAGACTTCGCGACTTGGTGCAGGCCCAGCTTGACGAGGTTGCGGACCAAGGCGTTCGAGTGCCACGCGTAACGGCGCTCCGTCTCCAGTGGCACCTGCTCGTCGCTGACCAAGAAGGCGTTCGCCAGCATGGTGAGCCGGACCGTCTGGACGGCGCACTGGTCGATGATGAGCTTCTGCTGGGGCGTGACGCCTTCGGGTCCGCCCAGCGCGGCGGTGAGGTCGGACGTTACGGCCTTCAAACGGCGCGCGATCCGACCGCGACCGTCGAGCCTTTGGAAGCTTTCAGACTGCGAGTGGCAGCCGATCGAGTGATGATTCTTGGCCATGTTCGGGAAGCATAATGCGACATAGAGGCGACACGGCCAATACCCCTATTTGCCAACCGGCTGATATAAACTGGTTTTCTGAATCAAAACTCACGGCTTGCGTAGCCGTAGGTCCCAGGTTCGAATCCTGGAGGGCGCGCCAGCCCCCGCTCGCCGCCCAATTCACGCGAGAGGAATCGCAAAGCGCGCCCCCACCGGGTTCGCAAGCGTCCAATCTAGACACTCCGCAGGCGATCGACCCTAGTTCCAATGAGTCTTGCGGCGCTGGCCGTGGCGCGCGACATGGGCCTCGGCGAGCACGCAGAGTATCTCGAACCCGAAGGCCGCGCAGAAATTGGCCGAGATCCCGTGGGGATCGTAAGGCGGGCACAGCTCGGCGATGTCGGCGCCGATCATGTCCATGCCGCGCAGACAGCGCACGATCTTGAGCATCTCACGGGAGGTCAGGCCGAAGGGCTCGGGGAATTGGGTTCCGGGCAAATAGGCGGCGTCGATGCCGTCCGTATCGATCGAAAAGTAGAAAGGCCCGTCTCCAACGACCCGATGGATCTCTTCGATCACCCCTTCGACGCCGATGTCATAGACCTCGTGCATGCGGATGACCCGCATCCCGGAGTCCTCGGAGAACTCCCAGACGTTCGACAGGGCGCCCCGCAGCCCGATCTGGACGGTGCGCTCCGGATCGATCGCCTCGTCGAGAACGGCCTTCAGAAAAACGCAACAGTCGTTTATCTCCCCGCCTTGAAAGACGCCGCGGGCGGTATCACCATGGTCGTCGATATGCACGAGGCCGACCGGCTCCCCGCCCGTCAGGCCTTTCAGGATCGGATAGCTCATGGTGTGGACACCGCCGATCGAGAAAGGCGCGATCCCGTGCTTACGAAAGCCCGCAAAGACCTCGGTCACGGTCTCGGTGACGTCTTCGACGTCGTGGGGGCTCGGCAACCCCACATCGCCGTAGTCGGCGACGCTGCAGAGCTCGAACGGTATGGTCTTCCAGGTATCGTGGACCGGTCCCCGATAGGCCGCCCATTCGCGGAACGAACGCGGCCCGAAGCGCGCGCCGGCGCGCACCGGCGCGGTCACCTCGAAGGGCACGCCCACGAGGGCAACATCGATCTCATCCAGGTTGCGGCTCGAGGGCGCGTTGTAGCAGGTGACCTGACCGCCGAACGCGTCCTCGAATAGGGGCGCCTTCTCGGCCACCGCCCGGCTCAGGAACGCGGCGATGTTGGGATCCTTGGTCGTGAGGAAATCGCCCTCGGCGAGGGCCCTCAACCTTTCGCGTTTTTCCTTCGAGAATTTCGGCATCTTGCTATCTCCCCGGTGTTTTGCTTGAACCGTCACATTAGACAAAGCCATTGAGAAGTCTAACGGCGAGGAGGTCTAATGGCTCTGGGAAATCCGTCGGGAGCGCCCTTCGCGACTCTTTACTCTGGCGCTTAACCCTTTCATTTGGCAAGATTGACAGGCATCCCTCGGAGCTTTACGAAACCATTAGGCTGAGGGGAGAAGGATCGCTTCGGCGGGTGCTCGTGCGTGACGCGCCCAAGGCGGTTTCAGGCTTTAACAAAGGACAGAAAAATACTCCGATTTTAGATTAGGGAGAGGATACAACCTCATGAAAAGACTTGTGAAAACCGTTGCGGTGTCGGCCGCTCTGTTTGCCGGTGTCGCGCTTGCGGGCTCCGCCGTGACGACCTCGAGCGTCGAGGCGGGCGAGCTCAACATACTGACTTGGGAAGGCTATGCCGACCCGGCGGTCACCGATCCTTACGAGGAGCGAACCGGGTGCACGATTTCGCGCACCTATGTCGGTTCGAACGACGAGTTTCCGGCGAAGCTCGCCGGCGGCAGCACGATCTATGACGCGGTCTCACCGTCGATCGACACGACCAGCATCCTCGCCAAGATGGGCGTCGTCGTGCCGATCGATATTTCGATGATCGATCTTTGGGATGACATCTATAAGAGTTTTCGCGCGGAACCGGGCATCGTGGGACCGCCCGGCTACCAGATGGAAGGGAAGATTTGGGCCGTTCCGTTCGCGTGGGGATCCATCGCGTGGATGTATCGCGCCGATAGCTTCGACGTGCCGCCGACGTCGCTGCAGCAGCTGTGGGATGATCCCGCGTTGGCGGGGAAGATTTCGCTTTGGGACGACAAGACGCGGATTTACAGCGCGGCGCGCATGCTGTTCGGCACGGAGGTCAACGTGTACGACCTTAGCGACGAGCAACTCGAGGAGGTGAAAGAGGCGCTCATCGAGATAAAGCCCAAGGTGCGAAAATACTGGGCGACCGCGGGCGAATTGATCAACCTCTATGCGAACGGCGAGGTTTGGATTTCGGACACCTGGGGTGGCTACCAGTCGTCCCTCCTGCAGGAGCAGGGGATCGACATGGTCGAGTTCATACCCATCGAGAAGGCGGATGGCTGGCAGGATGCCTGGCAGATCGTCAAGGGCACGCCCAACATGGAGTGCGCCAAACTGTTCGTGAACTACATGACCACTCCCGAAGCCCAGTGCGCGATGGCCTTAACGATGGGATATTCGGCCGCGAATCCGAAGGCGGTCAAGGGGTGTCTGTCGCCGGAAGAATATGAAACCCGCCATCAGGACGATATGGACTATATCGAGAATCTCGACTTCTGGCGGGAGCCGGAGCGGGTCGACAAGTACATCGAAATCTGGAACGCGGTGAAGGCGGCGCAGTAGCCGCCCGTTTCAACGGGAAACCGAGTTTGGCCGGGCGGCGCGTTGGCCGCCCGGCTCATGAGAAGGTCTAACGGCTTGGGGAAATCCATCGGGAGCGCCCTTCGCGACTCTTCTTCTGGCGCTTAACCCTTTCATTTGGCAAGATTGACAAACATCCCTCGGGCCGTTA
Organism: Pseudomonadota bacterium; assembly: GCA_027296525.1. Taxonomy (GTDB): domain Bacteria; phylum Pseudomonadota; class Alphaproteobacteria; order UBA828; family JAPUJA01; genus JAPUJA01. The sequence continues at coordinate 3,372 of JAPUJA010000224.1, forward strand.
CGAAACCCTTAGGCTGAGGGGAGAAGGATCGCTTCGGCGGGTACTCGCATGTGATGCGCCCAAGGCGGTTCCGAGCCTTAACGAAAGGACAGAAAAGTACTCCGATTTTAGATTAGGGAGAGGATACAAACTCATGAAAAGACTTGTGAAAACCGTTGCGGTTTCGGCGGCTCTGTTGGCCGGTGTCGCGCTTGCGGGTTCGGCCGTATCGATCTCGAACGCCGAGGCGGGCGAGTTGAACCTGCTCACCTGGGAGGGCTATTCCGAGCCCATCATCACCCAGAAGTTCCAGGACGAGACGGGTTGCAAGATCAGCCTTACCTATGTCGGCTCGAACGACGAGTTCCCGGCGAAGCTCGCCGGCGGCAGCTCGATCTATGACATGGTTTCGCCTTCCATCGACACGACCGGGATTCTCGCCAAGATGGGCGTGATCGAACCGATCCCGATCGATATCCTCGGCGACAACTGGCTGGACATCTACGAGGACTTTCGGACCCATCCGAGCATTACAGGCGACGAGGGCTGGATGCCGCCGGAGGGCTATCTCTGGGCGGTGCCCTATGCCTGGGGCTCGATCAACTGGATGTATCGCGCCGACAAGTTCGACACACCACCGGATTCGATCGACCTTCTTTGGAATCCGGAATACGCTGGGAAACTTTCGCTCTGGGACGACAAGACCAACATCTATGCGGTGGCGCGTTATCTTTACGGCACCGACATAAACGTCTACGACCTGAACGACGAGCAGCTTGCCGAGGTGCGCGACAAGCTCATCGAGGCGAAGCCCCAACTGCGTAAGTACTGGGCGACCGCGGGCGAGCTGATCGACCTCTACGCCAAGGGTGAGGTTTGGTTCTCCAACTCCTGGGGCGGTTATCAGTCTGCCATCCTGCAGGAGCAGGGTATTCCGGTGGTGGAGTTCATGCCTAAAGAGAAGGCCGATGGCTGGCAGGACGCTTGGCAGATCGTCAAGGGCACAGAGAACATGGACTGCGCGCTCAAATATGCGGCTTACTCGATCTCGCCCTACGCCCAGTGCCAAATGGCAATTAACGTTGGCTGGTCGGCGGCGAATGCTGAAGCCGTCAAGGAATGCCTGTCGAAGGAGCAGTTCGACGCGCTCCACCAGGGCGATTTCATCTATCTCGACAACCTCGATTTCTGGCAGGAGCCGGTTCGGGTCGACAAGATGATCCAGACCTGGAACGCGGTGAAGGCGGCGCAGTAGTCGCCCGTTACGGCGGGAAATCGGGCTTGGCCGGGCGGGGAACACGCCGCCCGGCCAAGTCCGCTCAGGCGTGCGAAACGGCCGGGGCGGGCTTAAGCGTCTCGGACGGGATGTCTCTTTGAATTTGAATTGGAGAGGCCTTTAGGGGCAAAGTGAGCTTAAGCACGCGGTTCTGGCCGGTGGCGGATGTGATATATTGTCGTCGGCCCATCACGAGCGATTTCAAGGCGCGATGGTCAATATCGTCGAAATCCACAATCTCACCAAGACCTTCCCGGGCGTTGTCGCGGTCGACAATGTGAGCCTCGAGATCCGGGAAGGCGAACTCATGACCATGCTCGGGCCGTCCGGCTGCGGCAAGACGACGACCTTGCGCATGATCGGTGGTTTCGAGTTTCCGGACACGGGACGCGTCATCCTGGAGGGCGAGGACGTCACCAGGCTTCCGCCCTACAAGCGCCGGGTCAACATGATGTTTCAGGACTTCGCGCTGTTTCCCCACCTCACGGTCGAGAAGAACATCGCCTACGGCATGCGTGTCGCCGGGATGGCGAAGGCCGAGCTGGTTCGAGAGGTGGCCCGGATGCTCGAGATGATCGAACTGCCGGACAAGGCCAAGAACCTCCCCTCGGAATTATCGAACGGCCAGAAGCAGCGGGTCGCTCTGGCCCGCGCGCTCATCCGTCGGCCGCGGGTTCTTCTCTTGGACGAGCCGATGTCCGCGCTCGACGCGAAGCTTCGCGAGACCATGCAGGTCGAGCTCAAGCATCTGCACGAAAAGCTCGGGCTCACCTTCGTGCTCGTCACCCACGATCAGACGGAAGCCTTGGTCATGTCCGACCGTGTCGTGGTCATGGATGAGGGGCGCATCGCGCAGGTGGGCACACCAATCGAGCTTTACGACAATCCCGCGACCCCCTACGTCGCCAACTTCCTGGGCACATCGAACATGGTCGTCGCAAAGGTCACGGAAGTGTCGGGCGAGACGATCGTTACGGAATATGGCAGCGGCACGATACGGGTTGCGGCCCAGGGCAAGCGCCCGGCGGTGGGCAGCGAGGTCATGCTCTGCATCCGGCCCGAGAAGGTGCGCGTGTTGCTGAATGGCCAGGACTCGCCGGAGAGTTTTAACCGGCTCGACGGGGTGATCGCGGAGCAGTTTTTCCACGGCGCTTCGGTTCATCTCGCCCTCGACGTCGGCGCCGCGACCTCGATCGTGATCCAGCATCAGCTCGACACGGCGGAAGGACAGGCGGCCCTGCCGCCTGCGGGGCAGCGGGTGAGCTTGAGCATCGATCCGGCGAGCATCACGCTCTTCGAGGAAGTGACGGCATACGGGGCGGAGGACCGGGTATGAGTCAGTCCCGTCGTCGGCTGTTCGGCTTCGCGGCGCTCTTCGCGGGCCCGGCGGTGTGGTGGGGAACGGTTCTGCTCGCGCCCTACGCGATCATGTTCATGATCAGCTTCTACTCGAAGCAATTCCCGTTCATGATTCCGGATTTTCAGTTCGGCAACTACATTCACCTCGTCTCGGATCCGCAATATTATCTCGTCCTGTCCCGCAGCCTGAAGATCGCTTTCTTCGTTTCGGTCGTCGCGTTCTTTCTCTCCTATCCGCTGACCTATTTCATGGTCTTCAAGGTCAAGTCGCCGAGGGTTAGGCTGTTGCTCTATGTCGCGACGATTATTCCGTTGTGGGTGTCCTATCTGCTGCGCGCCTACACCTGGAAGACGATTCTCGGCACCGAAGGGATCTTGAATAGTTTTCTCATCTGGATCGGCATCGTTGACGAGCCGATTCAGCTTTTCCTTTACAATCAGTTCGCGATGGTCATCACCATGGCCTATATCTTCACACCCTTCATGGTGATGCCGATATACGCGGCGCTCGAAAAGATTCCGCGGAGCCTGCTCGAAGCGTCCAAGGATTTGGGGATCGGGAAGTTTGGGACTTTTTTCCGTATCACGCTTCCGCTCACGATTCCGGGAATACTCGCCGGGTTCACCTTTACCTTCTGTCTGGCCGCGGGCGATTTCATCTCACCGCAGCTGGTCGGCGGTCCGTACTCAAACATGATTGCGAACGTGGTTGCGACTCAATACGGCATCGCGAACGACTGGCCGATGGGATCGGCGCTCTCGATGGTTATGCTCTTCATCGTGTTGGGCATCATTACGCTCTCCGATAAGTTCGAGCGCATCGGCCGGCTGAATTTGGGATAGGCGATGACGACGTACGAAGAAGTGAGAGTAAGAGAGCGCGTTGAGCCGCGCCAGATGTTCTTAAAGCTGGGGGGTTGGGACGTCAGCACGGCCACGCTCACCGTCGCCGCCGCTTGCGTGCTGGCTTTCTTGTATTTGCCGATCGTCACCTTGATGGTCTTCAGCTTCAACGCGAACCCGATAACGCGCCTGCCGCTGACCGAGTGGACGTTCTTCTGGTACGAGAAGGCGTTCGGCAACGAAATCCTCCTTACGGCGCTCGGCAACAGCCTGATCGTCGCGTCCTGCGCGGTCACGATTTGCCTCTGTATCGGAATCCCGACGGCGCTTGCGCTCGATCGCTACGACTTCCCGGGCAAGACCGCGCTCCGCCGCCTCGTCATCCTGCCGATCACCCTTCCGGGGCTGATTACCGGCGTTTCGATGCTCACTTTCTTCAAGATGACGGGCGTGCAGCTCAGCCTGGCCACCGTGATCATCGGCCACGGCACCGCACTGACGGCGATCGTGGTGACCAACGTGTTCGCGCGTCTGCAGCGCTTCGATCGGCGAATCGAGGAGGCCTCCGCCGATCTCGGGGCCAAGCCGCTCAGGACCTTTTGGCACATCACCCTTCCCAACATCCGCTCGGCCATTATCGGTTCGTCGCTCATCGCCTTCACGCTCTCGTTCGACGAGATCCCCGTGACCTATTTCCTGACCGGCCGTGACAACACGCTTCCGATGTACATCTGGTCGACGATTCGGCGTGGAATGACGCCCGAGATCAACGCCATCGGCACGGTCATCATCGGAGTGTCGATCGTGTTGTTGCTGTCTTCGGTGTTCATCATGAGCGATTCCGGGGTCAGAAAGCGTCCGCGGAAATAGGCGCTCGGCGTCATGCCTGAGTTCGCGCCGGTGCTCAGCTTCCGCGCCCGCCGTCGCGTTCCGCTGCGGCTCGGCAAGGGGTCTGACGGCATGACCGGGACATCGGAGGCTTGAACGATCCGCCGGCTCGAGCGATAAAACCCCCACGCGACCCCGCCAGGCTCGAGCTCGAGCCCGAGGAGATGCGCGCGCTGGGTCATCGCGTGGTCGATCTTCTCGTGGCGCATTACGGTCGTTTGAGCACGGCGCCCGCCACGGGGACCGCGAGTCGCACAGCCCTCGAAGCGCTCTTGCGCAAGCCGTTCCCGCCGGGGCCGAGCGATCCCGGCGAGGTCTTGGAACAGCTTCAGCGCGACGTTTTCAGCCACACCATCTTTCCCAACCATCCGCGCCATTACGGCTGGATACCGGGACCCGGCAACTTCGTCGGTGCGCTCGCCGACTTGCTGGCCTCCGGATTCAACGTCTGTCCGACGCTTTGGCTCGAGGCCTCGGGCCCCACCGAGGTCGAGCTCGTCACGGTCGATTGGCTTTGCGGCCTGTGCGGGCTGGCGGAGGGTTCGGGCGGTCTGTTCGTCAGCGGCGGCACGGTCGCGAACCTGACGGCTCTCGCCGTCGCGCGGCGGATCATGCTTTCCGACGAGGTGGCTCGGGCCGTGGTTTATTGCTCCGATCAAACCCATACCTCGAACACGAAGAACTTGCGGATTCTTGGCTTCAAGGCGGATCGCATCCGCAAAGTCCCGACGGACGATCGCTACAGGATGGACATGGCGGCTTTGGCGGGCGCGGTCGAAGCCGATCGCGTCGCCGGAAAGAATCCCTTTTGCGTCATCGCGAACGCCGGGACGACGAACACCGCGGCGGTTGATCCGCTCGAGGCGATCGCTTCGTTTTGCGACGGGGCCGGGATGTGGATGCATGTGGACGCCGCCTATGGCGGGGCGGCCATGTTGAGCGAGCGCGCCCGCACGCTGCTCAAGGGCCTCGAGCGGGCTCACTCGATCACCATCGATCCGCATAAGTGGCTCTTTCAACCCTACGACATCGGTTGCGTGCTCGTGCGGGATGCGCGTTGGTTGGCCGAGGCGTTTCGAGAAGTGCCTGAATACCTCCAGGACGTGCACACCGCGGTCGACCCCAAGGGAGAGGTCAATCTCGGCGATTACGGCATCCAGCTTTCACGCAGCTTCAGGGCGCTTAAACTTTGGATGTCGCTCAAGGTGTTCGGCCTCGACGCCTTCCGCGCCGCCATCGATCGCGGGATCTCGAATGCCGAGCGCGCCGAGGATCTGCTGCGCGCGACGGATTGCTTCGAGGTGGTGACGCCGGCCCAACTCGGCATCGTGACCTTCCGATTGCACCGGCCGGGGGCGGACGACGAGACGCTCAACCAGCTCAACCGGGCGCTCATCGGCGCGCTCGTCGCGGACGGCTAGGCGCTCGCGCCACGTTCGCGGTCCTCGGCCTCGAAACTCTCGACCAGGTCGGGCGCGGCCGCGGCATAGCCGCCGATATCGGCGACCACGATGCCCGGCAGGGCACGGCGAATATATATTCCTTGGATGGTGCTGCCAAAAGCGGTGGCCGCCAACCAGGCGGTCTCCAGCATGGATTGCAAGCCGTTTCCGCTCTCGAGCGGGAGCAGGATCGTCTTCATGGTCGTCGCGCTCCTCCATTGGGCTCGGGCATTGGGCTCGGGCCGCACAATTGGTCCGCGCCGGGGCCCAACGCCGCCAGTTTATCCGACATTTCCCAGATAACCCCCAAATTCATAGAGGTCG
>JAPUJA010000225.1 GCA_027296525.1 Pseudomonadota bacterium
ACATCATCTCTACCGAGGCGGCGATGGCGTGCGCATCGACCGGCTCGCCAAGCTCGCGAAGATTGCGGGTCTTCCGCTTGCCGCCACCAATGACGTGCTCTATCACCAGCCGGAACGCCGTCCTCTGCAGGACGTGCTTACATGTGCCCGCAAGCACTGCACGATCCATGACGCCGGGCGGCGTCTTCAGCCCAATGCCGAGCGCCACCTTAAAGCACCAGAGGAAATGGCGAGGCTGTTCCGCGGCCACCCCGAGGCGATCGAGCGCACGCTGGAGATCGCTGGGCGCTGTACCTTCTCACTCGACGAGCTGCGCTACGAGTACCCGGCGGAACCTGTGCCTGAGGGCCTTAACCCCCAGGAAGGACTCGTAAGGCTGACCTGGGAGCATGCGGCCGGGCGCTATACCGGTGGCGTACCTGAGAAGGTGCGAGAGCTCCTTGAGCGCGAGCTCGCACTGATCGCCGAACTTGGCTATGCGCCGTATTTTCTGACGGTCTACGACCTCGTCCGCTTCGCGAAGAGCCGCGGCATCCTGTGCCAGGGTCGGGGCTCGGCCGCCAACTCGGCCGTGTGCTACGTGCTCGGCATCACCGCCGTCGATCCTGAGAAGATCGATCTCCTATTCGAGCGCTTCGTCTCGGCCGAGAGGGACGAACCTCCCGACATCGACGTGGACTTCGAGCACGAGCGCCGTGAGGAGGTGATCCAGTACATCTACGGCAAGTACGGCCGCGAGCGCGCCGGCATCGCCGCGACTGTCATCCGCTACCGCTCGAAGAGCGCCATACGAGACGTGGGCAAGGCGCTTGGGCTTTCCCTCGATACGGTCGATGCCCTCTCCCGGACCACCTGGGGCGGCGGCGGCGAAGGGATCGACGAAAAGCTTATCCGCGAGGTCGGTTTCGACCCGGAGGATCACACGCTGAAGCTTGCCCTGAGGCTTTCGCGCGAACTGATCGGCTTCCCCCGGCACCTCTCTCAGCATGTCGGCGGCTTCGTCATCAGCCGCGAGCGGCTCGATGAGCTGGTCCCGATCGAGAACGCCGCGATGGAGGAGCGCACGGTCATCGAATGGGACAAGGACGACCTCGACGCGCTGGGCCTTCTCAAGATCGACGTGCTCGCGCTCGGGATGCTCACCTGCATCCACAAGGCCTTTGAGCTCGTGGAGCACCACTACGGTCGTGGACTTGACCTTGCGACCGTGCCGGCGGACGACCCGGCGGTCTACGACATGCTCTGCGAGGGCGACAGCATCGGTGTCTTCCAGGTGGAAAGCCGGGCCCAGATGAGCATGCTGCCGCGCCTCAAGCCCCGCACGTTCTATGACCTCGTGATCGAGGTCGCGATCGTCCGCCCCGGCCCGATCCAGGGCGACATGGTGCACCCCTACTTACGCCGGCGCGAAGGCAAGGAAGAGGCCCATTACCCCTCAGAGGAAATCCGTGAGGTGCTGGGTCGGACCCTGGGCGTGCCGCTCTTCCAGGAGCAGGCGATGCGGCTTGCCATGACAGCGGGCTTCTCGCCCGCCGAGGCCGATCAGCTCCGCCGCTCGATGGCAACCTTCCGGATGAACGGCAGCGTCTATCAGTTCGCCGACCGCTTCGTCTCAGGCATGATCGAGCGTGGCTACTCCCGCGAGTGCGCCGAGTTCTACTTCAAGCGGATCGAGGGCTTCGGAGGCTATGGCTTCCCCGAGAGCCACTCCGCCTCCTTCGCGCTTCTCGTCTACGTCTCGGCCTGGCTCAAATGCCACTACCCCGCGGCCTTCGCCTGTGCGCTCCTGAACAGCCAGCCGATGGGCTTCTATGCCCCGGCCCAGATCGTGCGAGACGCGCAGGAGCACGGCGTCGAGGTGCGGCCTGTGGATGCCAACCACTCGGAGTGGGACTGCACCCTCGAGCCGCTACCCGGCGGCCGAAGGGCGCTGCGGCTCGGGTTTCGGCGGATCAAGGGCTTCGGCGAGAACAACGCCCTACGACTGGTGGCCGCCCGGGGCGAAGGTTATCCCACGCTGCACGCCCTCTGGCTCCGGAGTGGCCTCTCGTGTTCAGCCCTGGAGACGCTCGCCAATGCGGATACCTTCGGCTCCCTCGGCCTCGACCGCCGCGCCGCCCTCTGGCAGATCCAAAGGCTTGGCGACAAGCCGCTTCCCCTGTTCTCTGAGGCCTCGACCAAGTTCGGCCAGAACGCACCACCACCCGATCTCGTAAACGAACCCGAAGTTTTCTTGCCGGAAATGTCTCTCGGTGAACATGTCATCGAGGACTACCGGCACCTCACGCTCTCGCTGCGGGCGCATCCGCTCGCTCTTCTCAGGGAGAGGTTCACGAAAGAAGGGATCACGCCCAATGCGAAGCTGGCGGAGCTTGCGAACGATTCCCGAGTCATGGTGGCCGGACTCGTCCTCGTTCTGCAGCAGCCGGGAACCGCCAAGGGCGTGATCTTCGCCACCCTCGAGGACGAGACGGGACATGCCAATATCATCGTCTGGCCCAACGTGTTCGCACGCTATCGTCGCATCATCCTCGGCAGCCGCCTACTCGGCATCTCCGGCCGACTGCAGCGCGAAGGGCAAGTTATCCACGTGGTGGCCGACCATCCCACTGATCTATCAGCGAGACTGCAGCTACTTACCGAACAAGAAGACCCGTCAAAGCGCGCGCCGGCCCATGTAGGGCACGTCAAACATCCAGGTCGTGATTCGTGGCATGCAATGCCAAAGGGAAGGGAGTTTCGGTGATTCGACAAAACGTCACCTGTCCCTTCCATTTATTGAATCGAAGCTGTTTTGTGATTCCATCCGATGTCCGCTTTGGGTCATAAGCGGACATAGACGCCTTGTGTCCTGAATGTCCGCTTAGGGACGAAAAGCGGACACTCAAGCACCTAAGCCGCGTCTACTGGCATCAGACCGCTTGCCCATGAACCTGTCCGTTCCAATTAATCGATCCGGGCGGTTTCGGCTCCAGGATTTCAATAGGAAAGGCGCATTACTGCCCACACCAAGCTAGTTCGGTAAAGGTGGCATCGGGCCCTCGATTTAGCCGTAAATAGGCGTTTGAGGCCACCGAAGCGTAGTTCGGTAAAGGTGGTTGCGGGCCCGGGATTTGAACCTGCAGTCTCGTGGCGAACCGCTCCCTGATCCGGAGTTCAATTCCCTGTTCTTATCCCCAAATTCCCTGATCCGATCAAAAAATTCCCTGTTCCGTTGCGTAGGGAATTCGTATC
>JAPUJA010000226.1 GCA_027296525.1 Pseudomonadota bacterium
TCGTCATCGATGCGGGTCCTCCGGCCACGACCATGCCTTCGACGCTGCTCGATCTCGTGGGGGAAAACGCCCTGCTGCGGCGCGAAGGCGCGCTTGATGCGGCGGGCATCGAAGGGATCATCGGCGCCGTCCGAAGGCCGGATGACCAGAAGCGCCGCAAGCGCGATAAAGGGCGCGAGCGATGAGGCGAGCCTCGGTCATTCTCGCCCAAGACCCTTGCCGGAGAGACCATGAAGTGAGATTGAGGGACGAACTTTTGCGGCGCGGGGAGGCGCAATGGCGTGGCATGCCGCCCATGGATTCGAGACCCCGATGAAGGCGCCTTCCCATGAGCCCGAAGCGGCACGACACGGCCCCGCGGTGTTCTCGCGGCTGGGCATGCTCGGCGTTGTCGTCTCGTCTCTCGCCGCCTGCGCCCCGATGATCCAGGAAGCCGGCACACCGCTTCAAATGCCGGAGCTCGGCACCCATGCCGTGGTGGCGGCGGATTCGGTCCGGCTGCCGCTCAAGACCTGGTCGCCGGAAGATCTCGCGCCCCGCGCCGTCATCGTCGCCCTTCATGGCTTCAACGACTACAGCAATGCGTTCGAGGCCGCCGCGGCCGAATGGGCGCGCCGCGGGATCACGACCTACGCCTACGACCAGAGAGGATTCGGCGGCACCGAACCGCGAGGGATCTGGGCGAGCCAGGCGACACTCGTCCGTGATCTGTGCACGGTGATCGAGCTCGTCCGCGTGCGTCACCCGGGCCTGCCTGTCCACGTCCTTGGCGAGAGCATGGGAAGCGCCATCGCCCTGATCGCGATGGCGAAAGGCGACGCGCCCGAGGTCGACGGGCTGATCCTCAGTGCGCCCGCCATGCAGAGCTGGGCGGAACACGGCCTGCTGTCACGAGGCTTCCTGTGGATGATGGCGCACACGATGCCCTGGTGGTCGGCAAGCGGCCGCGGCCTCGACATCGTCGCCTCCGACAACATCGAGATGCTTCGCGCCCTCGCGGACGATCCCCTGGTCATCCACCAGACGCGAATCGACGCGCTCTACGGCCTCATCGAGCTCATGGACTCGGCCTCGGCGGCCGCGCCGGCCGTCGACCTCCCCGTTCTCATTCTCCACGGCGCGAAGGACGAGTTGATCTCCGAGAGCGCGGCGCGCGAGCTCGCCACGTTGCTTCCCGCGCCGCCGACACTCGTGATTTACCCGCAAGGCTACCATATGCTCTTTCGTGACCTTCAGGCGGATACCGTGATCGAAGACGTCGCCGCCTGGATTCTGGACCCTTCGGCGGCCGTGCCGTCGGGGTTCACCCTGTCGACAGAAGCGGAGCCGTGAGCGGAGTGGATCGGGTGAACGAACGCCGAGCCCCGTCATGACGAGCGAGACGAGAGCAACCGAACCGGCGGCGCGGCGTGAGCTTCGGGCGGTGCGCGCGCTGCTTCCCTACCTCTGGCCCGAAGGCGCACTCGAGCTCCGGGTGCGGGTCGTCCTCGCCATGGTGCTGCTCGCGGCGGCCAAGATCGTCAACGTCTATGTGCCGATTCTCTACAAGCAAACCGTCGATGTGCTCACCGGCGAGGGCATGGGGACGGCCGCCGTCATCGCCGTTCCGCTCTTCCTGCTTGTCGCCTACGGCGTGGCACGCATTCTCACGGTGGTCTTCGCCGAACTCCGCGACGCCGTCTTCGCCAAGGTGGCCCAGCGGGCAATCCGCACCGTGGCGCTCCAGATATTTCGCCACCTCCATGTGCTCACGCTTCGCTATCACCTCGAACGTCAGACGGGTGGCCTAAGCCGCTCGATCGAAAGGGGCACGAAAGGCATCGAGTTTCTGCTCACCTTCATGCTCTTCAACGTGCTGCCCACCCTGTTCGAGATCTCCCTCGTCTGCGGCATCCTCTGGTGGCTCTACGGCGTCTGGTTTGCCCTCGTCACCTTCGTAACGATCGCGAGCTACATCGGCTTCACGCTTCTCGTGACCGAATGGCGCCTCAAATACCGTCGCGAAATGAACGAGATGGACAGCGAGGCAAACACCAAGGCCATCGACAGCCTGTTGAATTACGAGACGGTCAAGTACTTCGGCAATGAAGAGCACGAGGCCCAGCGCTACGACGGAGCCCTTCGGCGCTACGAGCGGGCCGCCGTGTGGAGCAAGAGCAGCCTCTCGATCGTCAACATCGGCCAAGGGGTGATCATTTCAGTGGGCCTGTGCGGCGTGATGATCATGGCGGCCCACGGGGTCGTCGGCGGGCGGATGACGATCGGCGATTTCGTCCTGGTCAACAGCTATCTCGTTCAGCTCTACCTGCCCCTCAACTTCCTCGGCTTCGTCTACCGGGAAATCAAGAATTCGCTCACCGACATGGACGACATGTTCAGCCTATTTGGTGTCGAGGCGGAGATAAGGGACCGGCCGGACGCATCGGAGCTCGCCGTATCGCGAGGCGATGTGGAATTCGATCGGGTCGATTTCGGCTACGACACGAGACGGCAGATCCTCAAAGGCGTCTCCTTCAAGGTCCCCGCCGGCAAGACGCTTGCGATCGTGGGGCCGAGTGGCGCGGGCAAGTCCACGATCTCCCGTCTGTTGTTTCGTTTCTACGATGTCGATGGGGGGGCCGTTCGAATCGACGGCCAGGACGTTCGCGATATCACGCAAAGGAGCCTGCGCGCCGTGATCGGAATCGTCCCTCAGGACACCGTGCTCTTCAACGACACGATCTTCTACAACATTGCCTATGGCCGCACGGGCGCGACGCGTGAAGAGGTCGAGGAGGCCGCCCGTCTCGCCCACATCCACGACTTCATCACCGATCAACCCGACGGCTACGAGACGACTGTGGGCGAACGGGGCTTGAAACTCTCGGGCGGCGAAAAGCAGCGGGTGGCGATCGCCCGCATGCTTCTAAAAGAGCCGCGCGTGCTGCTCTTCGACGAGGCGACCTCGGCACTCGACTCCCATACCGAAAAAGAAATCCAGGCCAATCTGCGTGAGGTCTCGGTGGGCCACACGACCCTCATCATCGCGCATCGGCTCTCGACGGTGGTGGAGGCGGACGAAATCGTGGTCCTCGAAGAGGGCCGGATCAGCGAGCGCGGCCGCCACGGGGAGCTTCTCTCGCGAGGCGGGGCCTACGCCGCGATGTGGGCCCGCCAGCAGGAAACCGCCGAACATGAGAGCGCCGTTGCCGATGCCCGCGCGGATCACTGAAGGCCTCGAGGGTGCAAGGGGCGTCCTCGCCGCAACCGAAAACCGATCCTCAAAGGTCTCATCCTTCATCTCCCCATCGGCAAGAATCCAGCGCCGAATCCCGTTAATGCTCGTGATGTTCATCACCATGGTCGTGGGCCATTTCGCCATGCGCCGGTTCGCGGAATTCGCCCGGCAGGGATTCGCGCCCGACGACGATGAGGCCGCGCATCACGGCCTCATGGGGGTGGCAGTGATAGTAGTAGCTGCCGGGCACGCCGAAGGTGACGGACCAGGACTGGCCTTTTTCCGTGAGCAGCGGGCCCTCGAACGGCTCGCTTCCCTTGGGAATCCGGTCCGGATAGGCGGCCGCATTGTGCGCGTTAAAGCCATCGTCCTGAATCCAGGTGACGGTGTCCCCCGGCGCGATCTCCAAGCGCGCCGGAGTGAAGTAGAGATCGCCCGTCTCCTCGTCGAACTTCATGCGCACGACGAACTCCCGGCCGTCCGAGGGAGCCGCCTGATGGTGCTCCATTCCTTCGTCACGGCCCATGGCGTCATGATCCATCGTGCCATGGTCCATTGTGTCATGGCCCATGGCGTCGTGATCCATGGCGTCGTGATCCATATTCATGCCCGTGCCCGCCGATTCGTCCTGGGCGAGTTCCTGCCATTCGGGCGGCAACCCAGCCGCACCCGCACAAGCGGCTTGCTGAGCGCGATCGAGGATCACGCTCGGATCGCTCGCGAAAGCCGAGCAGAGGGCGTCGAGGCTCTTGCCG
>JAPUJA010000227.1 GCA_027296525.1 Pseudomonadota bacterium
ACTGGATCTTGGCCATCGCATCGGCTTCGCGGGCGGGCCCGTCGAGCTCATCAAGGCGATGGCCAAGATCCAGTCCCAGAGCACCTCCAATCCCTGTTCGATCAGCCAGGCCGCGACGGTCGCGGCGCTCAACGGGCCCAAGGACTTCATCGCCGAGCGCAACGCCGTCTTCAAGGAGCGGCGCGACATGGTGACGGCGCTGCTGAACGAGGCGGCGGGGATCGACTGCCGGCGGCCCGAGGGCGCGTTCTACGTCTATCCCAGTTGCGCCGGCGTGATCGGCAAGAAGACGCCCGAAGGCGCGCCGATCGCGAGCTCCGAGGATTTCGCGCGCGCCCTGCTCGAATCGGAAGGGGTCGCGGTGGTGCATGGCGCGGCCTTCGGGCTCGATCCCTATTTCCGCATCTCCTACGCGACCTCGACGGAGCTCTTGCGCGAGGCCTGTGGGCGCATCCGACGCTTCTGCGCGTCGTTGAATTAATTCTCGCGCCCTCACGCAGGTTTGATTGGGCGCGAGCCGGGCTCGGCCTAGCTCCATGCTGGAGAGCCGGGCGTCGGTAAGGAGATCGCGAGGTGTGGTCATGCTGATCAAACGCAGGAAAGGCTGGGAGTTGCCCGAGAGCGCGGCCGCGCCCGAGCCGGTGTTTCTCAATCGCCGGCAACTGATCAAGGCGATGGGCGCCGGGACGCTGTCGCTTGCAACCGCCTCTCTCGCCCCGACGGTCGAGGCCGCGACCTCGGACGGCGCGGAGGACCCCTCCGCCCATCTCTATCCGGTGGAGCGGAATCCCCGCTACACCGTGGAGAGGGCCATAACCGAGGAGCGACTCGCCACCACTTACAACAATTTTTACGAGTTCGGCTCCCACAAGAAGATCTCCGAGGAGGCTCAGGCGCTCGAAATTCGCCCGTGGGAGATCACGATCGACGGTCTCGTGGAAGAGCCCTTCACGATCGGGATCGACGAACTCTTGGCCAAGATGCCGCTCGAAGAGAGGGTCTACCGGCACCGTTGCGTCGAGGCCTGGTCGATTACCGTGCCCTACAGCGGCTTTCCGATGACGGCGCTCCTGGACCTCGCCCGCCCCTTAGGCGACGCCAAATATCTCGAGATGCGGACCTTCCACGACCCCGACATCGCGCCGGGCCAGCGCCAGTTCTGGTATCCCTGGCCCTATGTCGAGGGCTTGACCATCGAGGAGGCGGCGAACGAGCTCGCCTTCCTCGCGACCGGCTATTACGGCAAGCCGATCCCGAAGCAGAACGGCTCGCCCCTTCGCCTGGCCGTGCCCTGGAAGTACGGCTTCAAGCACGTCAAGTCGATCATGCGCTTCACCTTCACCGAGGAAAGGCCCGAGACCTTCTGGTCCGTGGTCGATGGCGGGGAATACGGCTTCTGGGCCAACATCAATCCCGAGGTGCCGCATCGCCGCTGGTCGCAGGCCGAAGAGCGGGTGCTCGGCGAGGACCGCAAGGTGGCGACGAAGCTTTATAACGGCTATGCCGAGTTCGTGGCCCATCTCTATGCCGACCTGCCGGAGAGTGAGGCGCTGTTCAAATAGAGCGCTCGGCCGGCGCGCGCTGGCTTTCGAGCCCGGAAGCCCTCGGGCTGGGTGTTTCCGTCCGCCCGAGGGTATTGTTGCAGCGCGTTATCCGGTGTGGGATCGCGCCCGAGACCGACTCTTATCAGTGAATTTTCTTTAGTGGTAGGAACTTAGGTTCATTTCCGGGCGTCCGCCGCCGGGGGATCGGAGGGGCCGGGTGCGGCCGCCTCGAAGGCGCGAGCGCGCGCTCGGCTCCCGCCCCCGGAGGTCCGCCGCGCAGCCCTCGTCGGGCGGCATAGCTACCCGGGAGCTCCGCGATAAAATGAGAAAGTTCAGTACCTTAATACCTCTCCATCAAAAAAAGCCGGGCCCGAAGGCCCGGCCAGTTAACAGGGAGGCTTTTACGTCTTGAGAGACGTAGGATCTTCTCAGACCCTCCTTCAGGCATCGCGCCTGAAGTGCGCATGAGGCTCGCGGCAAGACCGCGTCGGCATCATGCGCCGCAGCTAAGGCAGGGAGGCGGCCTCAATGCTGCAATGCAATATATAGGGAGTTTTTCGCGAAAAAAAAGAGGCAAAATGGCGATTGTGCCCGGCGCGGGGGTCTTCCTACTCCGCCGCGCTCGGGGCCGCCACGGGGGAGGCGACGCTCTCGGCCAGAAATTTTTCGGCGTCGAGCGCCGCCATGCAGCCGGACCCGGCCGCGGTCGCGGCCTGGCGGTAGACCTTGTCCTGCACGTCGCCGGCGGCGAACACGCCAGGGCGACTGGTCGCCGTGCCCCCGGGCTGGGTGATGATGTAGCCCGTCGCGTCCATCTCGATCTGGCCAGCGAAGAGCTCGGTGTTGGGCGTGTGGCCGATCGCGATGAACAGGCCGTCGAGGCGAACCTCCTGAAGCTCGCCGCTCTTGACGTGGCGCAGACGAACGCCCGTCACCGAAGGGGGCTCGGCTTCGCCGATGATCTCATCGACCACGTGGTCCCAGATGATCGAGATGTTGGGGGCCGCGAACAGGCGTTCCTGAAGGAGCTTCTCGGCCCTCAGGGAGCCGCGACGGTGGACGAGCGTGACCCGGCGCGCGAGATTGGCGAGATAAAGCGCTTCGGTGACGGCGGTGTTGCCGCCGCCCACCACGAAGACGTCCTTTCCTCGAAAGAAGAAGCCGTCGCAGGTGGCGCAGGCCGAGAGGCCGAAGCCCTTGAAGCGTTCCTCGCTTTCGAGGCCGAGCCAGCGCGCCAGCGCGCCGGTGGAAATAACGAGCGTCTCGCCCCGATAGATGGCGCCCGAGTCGCCCGCGCAGGTGAAGGGCTGACGCGAGAGGT
>JAPUJA010000228.1 GCA_027296525.1 Pseudomonadota bacterium
CATCGCACAGCCGGGCGAGGGCCTCATCCGCGCTCGGCATGCCGGTGTAGTGAAGGACGAGCATCTCGATCGCGCGACCGGGCGGGCGGCGATCGTGGTTGGGCGATGGCGTTTCGATCATCGGGTCGTTCGGGCCTCGAGATCGGGCAAGCGGTAATTCGCTCACGCGCCGGTTGCCACTCACTGTCCCGCGGGCATCGATCGAGCGCGCGTGAAGACGATGACGGCGACGCCCCCGATCGTCAACGCGCCCCCCGACGCCTCGATCCAGCTGAGGCTCTCGCCGAGCAGGAGGATACTCGAAATCACCGCGAAGACGGGGATGAGCAGCATAAACGGCACGACCCGCTGGACCGGGTGACGCCTCAGAAGGCGATACCAGAGACCATAGGCGACGATCGACGACGCAACGGCGAGATAGAGGATGGAACCGTAGGCACGCCAATCGGCCGTGACCAGTGCGTCGATCTGCCCGTCCTCGAGGACGAAGGAGATCAGGAAGAGAGGCGGCACGGAAAAGGCGGCGATCCACGCGATCAGGGTGAGGGGCTCGACCTCCTCAAGCAGCTTGATTTGAATATTCGCGACCGCCCAGACTATCCCGGCGACGATCATCAGCGCGACGGCGAACAGGTTTGCGAAGACCTTGGGCTCGCTCGTCATGATCGCCACGCCCGCGAAGGCAACGGCGATTCCGACGATCGAGCGCCAGTCGATCCGCTCTTTCAGCACGAACACCCCGAGTATCACCAGGAACGGGACCTCGAGCTGAATCAAGAGCGCCGCCGTCTTGGCGTCGATGAACCGGAGAGCGTAGAAGGCAAGGGGAAATTGCAGCACGCCCATGGTGAACGCGATCGCCAGCACGGCTTTCATCCGTCCGCGCGGCATCCGCACGAACCAGATCAGCAAGAGCGCGACGACGACAAAGCGCAGCCCCGCAGTGAAGACAGGCGGGATTTGCTCCACGCTCACCTTCATCGCGACGAAGTTGAATCCCCAGAGCGCCATGGTGAGGACCGCGAGACCGATATGCGCCGGGCTCACGGATAGACCTTGCGAACACGAGAACGGTTGAGGATGGGGGGGCGTCGAGGCGCATGACGCGTGGGGAGCCCAAGGCGGTCGCGCTTTTCCGACGCGCGCGTGCGTGCGAGAGCGGGGTTCAATTCAGGCCGCGCTGACGCTGGATGCGATCATAAGCGCCGTTGATCGCAGCCATCTTCTCGGTCGCCACGTCGATGAACTCCTGAGGCATGCCTTGGGCGATGAGGCGGTCCGGATGGTGCTCGCGCGTGAGCTCGTAGTAGACTTTCTTGATCTCCTCATCGGAGGCCTCGGAGGCGACGCCCAGCACCTCGTAGGGATCGGCCTCGCGCCCCGTCATGTGCCGTGCGCGAATGCTTTCGAAGCGGTGCTCGTCCATGCCGAAGATCGCCGCGACCGCGCGCAAAAATTCGAGCTCGGCCTTGTGGAGCACGTCGTCGGCGAGCGCGATGTGAAACAACCCGTCGATGAGCCCTTCGAGAACCACCTGATTGTGCCGGAAGAGCTGGGCGATCTGTTCGGCGTAGGGCTCAAAACCGGTGGCCTCACGCCGTGCCTCGTTGAAGATCTTGCCGACCTGGGCCGCCTCCTCGGGCGGAATCCGGAAAGCTCTCTTGAAGGCCTCGACCTCATCGCGCGTGACCACGCCGTCGGCCTTGGCCATCTTCGCGCCGAGGGCGATGAGCGCGACCGTGAAGGCGATGCGCTTGGCCGCCATCGAATCCCGTCCGACCCGCCCCGGCGCGCGCCGCGCCCGGTCGACGACATGGCCGGCGGCCACGCCCAGGAGCGCACCGATCGGGCCTCCGAGCGCAAACCCGGCCGCACCTCCGATGATCTTTCCCCAGATACTCATCGCCGGGAACCGCATTTCGAGAGAAATTGACGCCCTCGCGGGCCCAACCAGCGGGCTTGGGCCAAGGGCGTCACAATATAGCCTCTAAAACATTGTTGCATTTATCCGAGCGCCTTGGAAACATTGCCCCCCCCGGCCACGGGACGCCGCCTGATCGCGCCACCGTCGAGGCCCGGGAAAGACACAAAGGCGCTTTGCGCCAAGATCGAACGAGGGAGATTGATGACAGGCGAGGTCAACGCGGATCGGCGCAATGTCGCGCTGGTCGGGCCCTACACCACGGGCAAGACAACCCTTCTCGAGATGATGCTGTTCGCGACCGGCGCGATATCCCGCAAGGGCCGCGTTCAAGACGGCACCACGGTGGGCGACGGTTCGGCCGAGGCACGCGCCCGCCAGATGAGCGCCGAAGTGAGCGCGGCCGACGCGACCCACGAGGGAGCTGAATTCACCTTTCTCGATTGCCCCGGTTCCGTCGAGTTCAGCCAGGAAACCTTCGACGCGCTCCTCGGCGCCGATGCCGCCGTGGTGGTGTGCGAGCCGGATCCGGAACGGGCGGTCTCGGTGACCACCCTGTTTAACTTTCTCGACGAGCACGACATTCCACATCTCGTCTTCATCAACAAGATGGATCAGGCGACCACCCGCGTGGCCGCCGTCGTCGATGCGCTCCAGGAGGTGGCGGGACGCCCGTTGCTGCTTCGCCAGGTGCCCATTCGGAAGGGCGAAACCATTACCGGTTACGTTGACCTGATCACGGAGCAGGCCTACGCCTACAAGGAAGGCGGACCCGCCGACACGATCGACCTGCCCGACGAGGTCAAGGATCGTGAACAGGACGCGCGAACCGATCTGCTCGAAAAGCTCGCGGACTTCGACGATGTGCTGCTCGAGGCGCTGCTCGAAGATCAAGAGCCCACCCTCGACCAGGTGATGGATGATCTCAAGGAGACGTTCGCGCGCGACGCCGTCGTTCCGGTCTTCATCGGGTCAGCGGAACATGGTTGGGGTGTCCGGCACCTTCTGGACGCGCTTGTTCACGAAGCGCCGGGAGCGACTCAGACGGCCGAACGACGGGGTATCGATCTCTCCGCCACGGAACCGCTCGCTCAGGTGATCAAGACCTACAACACCCAGCACGCCGGCCGGCTCTCACTGGTGCGTGTCTGGCGCGGAGCGATCGACGACGGCGCGGTGCTCAATGGTGAGCGTGTCTCGGGCGTCTTTCGGATGATGGGCCAGCAGCCGAGCAAGCTCACCTCGGCGGAAGCCGGGCGAATCGTCGGTCTGGGCCGCCTCGAGGGCATCATGACGGGCGACAGCTTGAGCACAGGGGCGCTCAAGGCCGACGATCGGCTCGAGCGTATCGAGCCCATCGCCCCGGTCTATGGTTTTTCCGTGAACGCGGCCAAGCGCGAGGACGAGGTCAAGATGTCGACCGCGATCGCCAAGCTGATCGAAGAAGACCCCTCGCTTTCCTTCGAACAGAACCCGGAAACCCATCAGTCCATCCTGTGGGGTCAAGGCGAGATGCATCTTAAGGTCGCTCTCGACCGGCTGAAGAACAAATACAACCTCGTCCTCAACACGCTGCCCCCCAAGACGGCCTACAAGGAGGCGTTGCGTAAATCCATTTCTCAACACGGCCGCTTCAAACGTCAGACGGGTGGCCATGGCCAGTTCGGCGACGTCCATCTCGACATCAAGCCGTTGCCGCGGGGAACCGGTTTCGAGTTCCACAACAAGATCGCCGGCGGCGCCGTGCCGAGGCAGTACATTCCCGCCGTGCAGGCCGGTGTGAAGGACGCGCTGCAGCACGGACCGCTCGGCTTTCCGGTCGTCGATGTCTCGGTCGTCCTGACCGACGGGCAGTATCACTCGGTGGACAGCTCCGAACAGGCCTTCAAGCAGGCCGCGCGCATCGCCATGAACGAGGCCATGCCCCAATGCGACCCCGTCTTGCTCGAGCCGATCTACGAGGTCGTGATATCGGTGCCAAAGGAGTTCACCTCGAAGGCTCAGCGCCTGATCAGCGGACGGCGGGGCCAGATCATGGGCTTCGGTGACAAGCCCGGCTGGGAGACGTGGGACGAGGTCGCCGCCCACATGCCCCACTCCGAGATCCTGGACATGATCATCGAACTCAGATCCATCACCCAGGGGATCGGCACTTTCGAGTGGAAATACGACCATCTCCAGGAGCTCGCCGGCCGAATGGCCGAGAAGGCCATCGAGGCCAACCGGCCCAACGATTAGACCGGCGCCTTTGCGCGCGCGCGGCGGGTATGCGCCGGGCCGCCGTCGCGGCTTGAAGCCGCTTCGAAGTGATCGGAAACGGCCCTAGTTGATCCGCCGTGAATTCGGATTGACGATCCGGTCGACGAAGCGCCCTTGAAAGAGGGTGATGCCCAGGTTGTGCCCGGCCTCGATCACCTCGCGGTTTCCACAACGGCAGAAGATGATGTTTTCAGGCCCGAGACGTTCGATCGCCCCAACGATTCGGTCTTTCTCGCTCGATTCGGTTTCGGCATAGGTTTTGGGATCCCAAATAACCTTGACGCGATCAAACTGAAGGTTGGCGGTGGCGAGGTCCGGCAGGGTGTGTTGCGTGATCCCGTCGGCCATGAGCATGTAGCTGTACTCTTTGAGGAAGCTGCGCGCGAAGACGAACGATTGGAGATCGGCGACCACATCGACGAGTTGAAGCTCGAGCGCAAATCGCCGGCGGATGGAGCCATCGATTCCGTTGCTGAAATTCAGAAATTTCTGCGACAGCAGGGTTTCAAGATTCAGGTTGACGCTGATCGGCTCGGTTAAATACTCATCCTTGTGCTTGGT
This sequence comes from Pseudomonadota bacterium, assembly GCA_027296525.1. Taxonomy (GTDB): domain Bacteria; phylum Pseudomonadota; class Alphaproteobacteria; order UBA828; family JAPUJA01; genus JAPUJA01. The sequence continues at coordinate 4,742 of JAPUJA010000228.1, forward strand.
CAGAAGAGAGAGTATGCGGTCGTCGAGTATGCGCGTGAAATAGTTGAAGAGCCATTGATTGCCGCGGATGTCGATGTCGGGCAGGGTCACGCGTTGCAGATCGGCGATGTGCACATACAGTTCATATGCAATCGACTCCGGGATCGCGTCGCGCGGGAATTCGCAGATCGGCTGACGC
>JAPUJA010000229.1 GCA_027296525.1 Pseudomonadota bacterium
CAGATCACGCCCGAGCCCTGGGCGTCGATCTCGATACCTTCCGCGCGGGCGATTTCCGGCACGAGTTCGACCGACTCCTTGCAGGCGTCGAAGTAGCGCCGCGTCGCCTCGAGGCCATAGCGCGCGATCATCGTCTCGTAGGAGAGCATGGTCGCGCCCGGGCTGCAGACGCCCCCGTTCCGTCCCGAGGCGCCCCAGCCGGGCGGGCCCGCCTCGAGCACGCGCGCATCCACCCCGAAATCGCGCGCGAGATGAAGCGCGCAAGCGAGCCCGGTATAGCCGCCGCCCACGATCGCGACCTCGCAGGCGTGATCCCCTTCGAGCGGCGCCCAGCCCGGAACTTCCGGGCCCGCGCTTGCCGCCCAGTAGCTCTCGACGTGACGGGCGTCGTCGTAGATCGCGGGGTGGTAGAGCCTGAACATCGGGGTGCTTGGTCAGCGGTTTACGTCAATCGGAAGACGGTGGGCCGTGGAGTTTAGCGCTCCGCCCACCGGGCGCTCAATGGCGTCGCCATCGCGTCGGAACGCGCGCGGCCCTAGCGCGAAGGCTCGAGATGCTCGACGAACCACTCGACGGCGGGCCGGCAGGCGGCCTCGAAACCGTCGACATAGGCGTCGAAGTGGCCGCCCGAAAGCATTGCCAGCTTCTTCGGCTCGAGCGCGCTCTCGAAACAGCCGAGGGCCTCGTCGGCGACGGTGAGGTGATCGCCAAGCGCCACCACCATCAGAAGGGGCGTCGGGCTTACCCAAGGCGCATAGATCCCTGGCTCGTATTCGGTGAACATCTCGACGGATCGCAGCGTCACCTCGTTGCGCCAGGAAGGCGCGCGCGATTGGTGCGTTTCGGTAAACCAGCTCCAGGAATCGGGCGTCGGGAGCGCGCAAGGATCGAGCGGGTTCTCGGCGACCACGGGGATCATCGCCGGCGGTTGTCCCGCGGAACGGGCCTCGCGGTCGGCGTCGAATTGGGCGCGAAGCGCACCCCAGAAATCGGCGCGCACGAGCCTCCGAGCGTTGCGGTGGCCCGAGACGAGCGGCACCTGCGCGACCACACATTTGATGCGCTTGTCGATCGCGCCGAGGACGAGCACATGACCCCCGCTGTAGCTCGAGCCCCAGGCGCCGATGCGCTCACCGTCGACCTCGGGCAAGGTCTTCGCAAAGGTGATCGCGTGGCGGTAGTCGCGCACCTGTTCCCAGGGGTCGATCTCCTGGCGCGGCTCGCCGTCGCTCGCACCGAAATTGCGGTTGTCGAAAACGAGGGCGACGAGCCCGGCCGCGGCGAAGGCTTCGGCGAAGCGGTCGAGATACATCTCTTTGACCGCCGAGAAGCCGTGAGCCATGACGATCGTGGCTCGAGAACCCGAGGCCCCCTCCGGCGAATAGAGCCAACCTCTGAGTCTGACACCTTCGGCGTCGAATTCGATTTCCTTGCGCATGATCTTGATCTCCCCCTCGGCCCGCGGCGTCTCACGCAGATTTGACCGCTCGGCGATCGTCGAGCGGCACAGTCGGTACCGGTCGCCCGGCAACTAGGTTAGCATGAGCGCGGGCTGGGGCGATTCGCTTGCCTTCCGGCCCGCGCACTCTGGAGGCTCCCGATGTTGGCTTATGGGAACGTGCTCGATGCCATCGGAAAGACGCCGATGCTCGAACTCAAACGTCTCGACGCCGGGCCCTGCCGGCTGTTCGTCAAGCTCGAGTTCGTCAATCCCGGGGGCTCGATCAAGGACCGCATCGGGCTCGCCATGATCACGGCCGCCGAGCGCGAGGGCAAGATCCGCCCCGGCGGCATGTTGATCGAGGCGACGGCGGGCAACACCGGCCTCGCGCTCGCGCTCGTCGCCGGCCAGAAGGGCTACCGGCTGACCGTCGTGATGCCCGACAAGATCAGCCGCGAGAAGATCTTCCATCTGCGCGCCATGGGCGCCGAAGTGGTGATCACGCGCTCGGACGTCGTGAAGGGGCACCCCGAATATTACCAGGATGTCGCCGAACGAATGGCCCGGGAGACTGAAAACGCCTTTTTTGTCAATCAGTTCGCGAACGAATCCAACCCCCGGGCCCATGAGGAGACGACCGGCCCTGAGATCTGGGAACAGATGGCGGGCAAGGTCGACGCCTTCATCGCCAGCGTCGGCACGGGCGGCACGCTGAGCGGGGTGGGGCGCTATTTGCGTTCCCGCAATCCGGCGCTTGAGATCGTGCTCGCGGACCCCGAGGGCTCGGTGCTCGCCCATTATGTCGAAACCGGCGAGTTGGGCGCGCTCGGCTCCTGGCTCGTCGAAGGGATCGGGGAGGATTTCGTGCCGCCGGTCTGCGATCTCTCGATCGTAAGCGAGGCCGTGACCGTGACCGACGGCGAGAGCTTCGCGGCCGCGCGCGAGTTGCTTAAGGTGGAGGGGGTGCTCGGGGGCTCGTCCTCGGGCACGAATCTTTCCGCCGCGCTGCGCTATTGCCGGGCGCAAAGCACGCCCAAGCGGGTCGTCACGCTGCTGCCCGATTCCGGCAACAAGTATCTCTCGAAGATGTACAACGACTACTGGATGATCGAAGAGGGTTTCATCGAGCGGGAGCATCACGGGGATTTGCGCGATCTCATCGCGCGCCCCCACGCCGAGAACGCGGCTGTCGTGGTCGCGCCCGAGGATGATCTCTTGATCGCCTACGGGCGGATGAAGCTCTATGACATTTCTCAACTGCCCGTGATGGCGGACGAGAAGGTCCTTGGCATCATCGACGAGTCGGACATTCTGCTCGCGGTCTATGGGCATGAAGACCATTTCAAGGACGAGGTGGCGGCCTACATGACGACGGAGCTCAAAATCGTTTCTCCGGACGCCTCGATCAAATCGCTGGTGCCGATGCTCGATCAGGGATTCGTGCCGATCGTCATGGCGGGCGAGAACTTTTTCGGGGTGATCACCCGAATCGATCTCTTGAACTATTTGCGCCGCCGCCTGGAAGGCCGCCGATGAGCGACAAGCGCGGCAACCGGCGCTTCGAGACCCGCGCGATCCACGCGGGCCAGGCCCCTGATCCCACGACCGGCGCGATCATGACGCCGATCTACGCAACCTCGACCTATGTCCAGTCGAGCCCGGGGGTGCATAAGGGCTACGAATATTCGCGCACGCAGAACCCGACCCGTGAGGCCTATGAGAACTGCGTCGCCGATCTCGAGAGCGGCGCGCGCGGCTACGCCTTCGCCTCCGGTCTCGCCGCGACCGCGACGCTTCTCGATCATCTCGAATCGGGCGCCCATGTCGTGGCCGTGGACGATCTCTATGGCGGCACCTATCGGCTGTTCGAGCGGGTGCGCCGCGCTTCCGCGGGCTTGCGTTTCAGCTTCGTCGATTTGCGCGAGCAGAAGGCCTTCGAGGAGGCGATCCGGCCGGAAACGAAGCTCGTTTGGGTCGAGACGCCGACCAATCCGCTGCTCAGGCTCGTCGATCTCGAGATGGTGGCCGAGGTCGCGCGCAAACACGGGATCTTGAGCGTCTGCGACAACACCTTCGCGAGTCCGTATCTGCAGCGCCCGCTCGAGAAGGGCTTCGATCTGGTGCTCCATTCGGCGACGAAATATCTGAACGGCCATTCGGACATGGTGGGCGGCGTCATCGTCGTGGCCGAGGCCGGCGAGCTCGCCGAGCGGCTCGCCTTTCTCCAGAACGCCGTCGGCGCGGTCCAGGGGCCCTTCGATTCCTTCCTCGCGCTCCGGGGCCTGAAGACGCTGCACCTTCGCATGGAACGCCATTGCCGGAACGCGATGGCGATTGCGGAATGGCTCGAGGCCCACCCCAGGATCGAGCGGGTCTATTATCCGGGCTTGAAGAGTCACGCCGGGCACGCGCTGGCGAAGCGCCAGATGGACGGTTTCGGCGGGATCGTGAGCGCCGTGATCGAAGGCGGGCTCGCCCCCGCGCGGCACTTCCTCGAAGGTTGCGAAATCTTCGCGCTCGCCGAGAGCCTCGGCGGGGTCGAGAGCCTGATCGAACACCCGGCGATCATGACCCACGCCACGATCCCGCCCGAGACCCGAAGCGCGCTCGGCATCTCCGACGGGCTCGTGCGCCTCTCGGTGGGCGTCGAGGATGGCGACGATCTCATCGCCGATTTGGAAAGCGCGCTCGCAAGCCTCTGACGCCAGGGTCGTGTCTCGGTTTGATTCTGAAATTCCGCTTCCGACCCACAAGAGACCTTCGACCAACGGTGCTTGAATGTCCGCTCCCCGCGGATAAGCGGTCGTCAGTCAGACATGACTCTCAGGTCCGGGTATAGCCAGGAGCGGTCATTCGGATCGTCGCAAAAAGGATGTTTTGGGAGGCATGCAGTCCATGAGCGGCTGTTTCGGTCGAATGAACTATTTTGACCCTTTGCTATTGGAAATTGCGATTCCAACGATTTGTGCCGGGTCCGGCGCGCCAGGTAAGTGCCCTGTGTATTCGAGAATGAGTTCGCTAATAGCCTGTTTCA
>JAPUJA010000023.1 GCA_027296525.1 Pseudomonadota bacterium
CTGTTCGCCGGCACTGCCAACGCTGGTTACGGTCGGACGAGCCGGCGGCGGGCTATCGGGCCTTTTGTCCGAACGCTTCAGAATTCGATCGCCTATTGCGTGGCGCTCCCGAACATGAGGGTTAGGGATCCATCTGCCTGATCTTCAGCCGGATGCCCGTGGCCCGCGCGCCCCGTGGCCCGCGCGCCCCGTGGCCTGTGCGCCCCGTGACCTGCCCACCAGGATTTCAAGCACCGGCGATGTGCCTTCCCTCGGTGCCGGATTTCAGGGCCAGGACACCGCCTGGATCAATATCAGGGATCAGGCCACGAGACACGACGTGTCACCCTGGCCCATCGGCGATCCGCCGGGCCTGAATGAGCACGTTCTGGTCAAACCACTCAATCGCATCCGGGTCATCAAAGAAATTCTTCAGCCCAACCTCGAACTCGGCAAGCGCGTGCTCGAACTCTTCCTCGCCGTAGAACGCGAGCGTCGAGTAGTGCCTCTTGCGCGCTTGGGTGACGAGCCGATCTAAGGACGCCTTGCGGTGATAGCGAAAACAGCGAACGGCCTCGAAGTGGAGCCCTTCAGTCGCAACGATCCGTCGGTGCATGTCGCCGAGCTCATAAAGGCGCGTTTCCTTCTTGAGGAAATTGGGGAAAAACTGCCCCCATATGGTCTCCGCATTATGGCGTGGAAGGCGCGTATAGATGAAGAGATACCCTTCCTCTTTCAAAGCGTGTCTCGATTTCTCCAAAAAGACGTCGAAATCAAAGTGATGCACGGCGTTGAAACTGAAGATGGCATGGTAGGATTTTTGCCGCACCGACAGATCTTCGACCGTCGATACCATCGTCTCGAAGTCCGTTATTCCGTTATTCGTGAAGAGCGTTCGAGCCTCTCTCAGCATCGCCTCGTTCGTGTCAACGCAGGTAAGGTGCAACCCGGGAAGGTGGTCGAAGAGCAGCACGTCGTATCGACCCGCGCCGCAGCCGATGTCGGCCGCTCGCAGCCGCAGCCGGTCGCCGAGTTCCCTCTTCATGTAACGGATGGGCTCGACATCGGTCGTGCGGACCTCGCGATAAACGTCCGCAATCGACGCGAAATGCTCCTTCATGTTGACGTTGCTGGTCAAGGTCTCGGGAGTCCCGGCCGAGCCCCGTTCACTCCGCGCCGACGGCCTCGACCCGTGGCTCGACCACCCGCAGGGCCGAGACGTCATCCTGGATGAAGGCCTCGCAGCACTCACGAGCTTCCGAGTCGCGCATCTGGCGCGGCGGGCTCTTCATGTAATAGGCAGAGACCGCCTCAAGCGGGCCCGCAATTCCTCGTTCGAGAGCGAGCTTGGCGCACCGGATGGCATCGATCACGACGCCCGCGCTGTTTGGCGAGTCCTGAACCGAGAGCCGGAGCTCGAGGTCGATCGCGGCACCACCGAAACCGCGTCCTTCCATGCGGATGAAGGCAACCTTGTTGTCGTTCTGCCAGGGCACGTAGTCCGACGGGCCGATGTGGATATCACGCGCATCCAGCCGGATGTCGAGCTGCGACTGAACAGACTCGGTCTTCGAGATTTTCTTCGACTGCAGGCGATCGAGCGCCTTCATATTGAGGAAATCCGTGTTGCCGCCGGTATTGAGTTGGTAGGTGCGGTCGAGCGAATAGCCACGATCGGTGAAGAGCCGGGCGAGAGTCCGGTGAATGATTGTGGCGCCCACCTGGCTCTTGATGTCATCACCGATGATCGGCAGGCCGGCCCGCTCGAATTTCGCCGCCCATTTTGGATTGGAGGCGATGAAGACCGGCATGCAGTTCACCATCGCCGTGCCCGCCTCCAGGCAGCAACGGGCGTAATGACGGACGGCTTTCTCGGAGCCGACAGGAAGATAGCAGACCAACACATCGGCCGCCGACCGCCTGAGCGCGTCTGCCACGTCTACGGGCTCGGCGTCGGCGATACGGAAGGCTTCGTCGTCGGGATAGTCCCGCATGTGAGGTGCGACACCGTCAAGCACGGGACCCATCTCGACGACGACATCGCTCCTGGGCAGGTCGCGTTGGAAAACCATCGTGCAATTGGGTTTCGCGAATATCGCTTCTTCCAAAGGCATTCCGACTTTTCGTCGGTCAATGTCGAAAGCAGCGACGATCTCAATATCCGACGGGCCCCAACCAGCGATTTTGGGATGCATCAAGCCGGCTACCGAGTTCGCGTGACGATGTTGGTAATATTCGATTCCTTGAATGAGGGAGCTTGCGCAGTTACCAATTCCCGCCACCGCGATTTTGATTTTACCGTTCATACTGCTTCCTTTCCTCGAGATTTCCTGCGTGCCGCGTCCCGCGACCTTTGCATGAGTCGGTTTCGTGCTGATTTTCCTCATCCTTCGACAGGCTCAGGATCGACAAGCCTGAGGCACGAGAAAAATCACGTACTTCGCGCCTTCATCCCCTCAAGCCCCCTCATCCCGAAGCTTGTCGAGGGACGAAGGGCGAGGGCGCAACCACGCAAAGGTCTCAATCTCGCGCGACAGGACACGTCCAACACTCAAAGAAGAGGTTGCCATCTCCCGGCAGATCCGCAAGTTCAGGTAAACTGAACCCGCCCGCCAAATCAGGGCTTCGGCGAACGTCGTGCCGCCAGCGCGCAGACGGGCTCTGTTATTGTCTTGTTCTTGTCTGTTGAGAGAGCCCACTCTTAATCTTAGGAGGCATCTTAGTAGACCTGGGGCCAAAATTCAATGACCCGCCCCCGGGGTATCTGCGATCCACGATATTCATTTGACTTGGCTTTCTTGTGACCCGTCGGATCGCCGCGTGTAGGCGGCCGCTGGGATGGCGATGTTGCCCTCCCTCGGTGCCGGCCCTCAGATCTGCTTGCGCCGCGCCACCATCGCCATGAATTTTTCGAGCTCGTCCTCGTTCACGCCGTAGCTGTGCTCGTCATCGGGAAAGCTTCCGGACTTGACCTCCTCGACATATTGCCGCAAGCCCTTGACGGCGATCTCCGTGAGGTTGGCGTAACGCTTCGTGAATTTGGGTTTGAAGTCCGTAAAGACACCCAGAAGGTCGTACGACAGGAGAATCTGGCCGTCGGTGCCGGGGCCCGCGCCGATGCCGATGGTGGGGATCTCCACTTGGCCGGAGATGACCTTGGCAATCGGCCCCGGTACGGCCTCGAACTCGAGCATGAAGCACCCCGAATCCTGGATGGCGAGCGCGTCCTCGAGAATCTTGAACGCGCCCTCGGCCGTGCGGCCTTGAATTTTGAAGCCGCCGAACATGGCGATGGTGTGGGGCGTCAGCCCAATATGGGAGGCGGTCGGGATGCCCGCATCGACCAGGGCCTTGAGGATGTGGGCCTGGGACTTGCCGCCTTGGGGCTTCACGGCGTCGCAACCGGCCTCCTGCATGAAGCGGGTCGCGTTGACGAGCGCGCGATCCACCGTGTTGTAGCTCTGATAGGGCATGCAGCCGAGCGAGAAGGTGTTGGGCGCCCCGCGCCGCACGGCCTGGGCGTGCATCACCATCATGTCCATCGTCGCCGGTATCGTCGAGGAGTGCCCGTGGGAGACCATCGCGAGGCTGTCGCCCACGACACAGACATCGACCCCGGCCATCTCGGCCCAGCGCGCCGAGGTGTAATCGGGAACCGAGCTGTAGACCATCTTCTCGCCGCTGTGCTTCGAATCGCGGATCTCGGTGATGGTGCGCTTCTTCTTCTCCTCAGGCATGGCTCGATTCCCTCCCTTTTATGCGCGCGAAGCCGGGGAGGTTTTTGATTTATTGCTGGGCACTGCTGGGATTGAACCAGCGACCTCCTCGGTGTGAACGGGAATTCGTACGGAACGACCATGAACGCTCATGGATACACATGGGACAGTATGCACATCGAATCAGACCGTTAGGTGGTCCCCAACCGCCACCCTCGTTCACGGGAATTCTTGACCTTATTTCCAAACTGCACTTACAGTGCACTTACGAGCGCGACTCCCCAGTTTCACTTACCGTACCAACGAGGGTCGAAAATTCAAGCCGTCATCAGCAACGCGTTGATCTCCTCCCTCATGCCAGGGACACGGCCCTACGAGATCCGCGACACGCAATTGAAGGGCCTGTTGCTCCGCGTCCAGCCGAGCGGCGTCAAGAGCTTCTACGTGGAATATGGCCGAGGGAAACGCCTGAATTTGGGGCGCGCCGATGCGGTCAAGCCGACCCAAGCGCGCCAGGAAGCCAGAAACGTTCTCGCCGAAGCCTACAAGGGGAAGGACCCGATCGCGGCGAGCCGACGGGCGAAGGCGCGGAGCTTTGGTGAATTCGTGGTCGAACTCTACAAGCCCTGGGCCGAGGAGCACATCCGGACCTCGGACGAAACGATCCGACGGCTCGAGAGGAGCTTCCCCGAGTTTCAAAAGTTGAAACTCGAGGACATCAGCCCGTACCTCGTCGAGAAATGGCGCACGGCGCGGCGCAAAGCCGGCGCCAAACCGGGGACCGTAAATCGCGACCTCGACGACCTCAAATCCTGTCTCGCCAAGGCGGTGGCATGGGGCCTTCTCACCGAGCACCCCATCGTCAACGTACGGCGCCTGAGGGCCGATCCGAGCCCGGCGGTCCGTTTCCTCCCGGAGGACGAAGAAACGCGCCTACGAGGCGCTCTGGACGCGCGAGAGGCCCGAATCAGAGCCGAGCGGGCGAGTGCCAATGCCTGGCGGCGGGCTCGCGGCTATCCGGAGCTTCCAAGCCTCGGAGACAAGGCCCCCGTCGATCATCTGAAGCCCCTCGTCCTGCTCTCTCTGAACACGGGCCTCCGTCGGGGGGAGCTCTTCGGTTTACGCTGGGACGATGTGGACCTCGACCGAGCGAACGTCACGGTCCGGGGCCCCCAGGCGAAGAGCGGGCGAACTCGCCACGTCCCACTGAACCGCGAGGCCCTCTCCATCCTTCGCATCTGCCAGCCCGTGGGAATTTCGGGGGCGTCACTCGTGTTCCCGGGCCGTCACGGCGAGCGCTTCGACAACGTCCGACGATCTTGGGCGGGGGTCCTCGAGACCGCGGGAATCGAGAAATTCCGCTGGCACGACCTCCGGCACTCCTTCGC
>JAPUJA010000230.1 GCA_027296525.1 Pseudomonadota bacterium
AGAGCCGGGTTCCGCTGAAATCCGTCGCGCGACACTATTCCGCGCCCTGCGGGGAGCCCCGATAGGGCTCCACCCAGGAGTAGTCATAGGCGTCCTGCCCGCCCTGGTTCAGAACGCCCATATAGTCGAGCATGCCCTCCGGTGTCTGGGGCTGAACGACGCCCGTAACGTAACGATCGATGGCGCTCAGGTGGCGCTTGTAGCGGTCGGGCTCCTGCTGGAAGATCCAGCGGTCGACCTCGGTACCGAAATTGTAACGCCGCCCTTCATGGTCGAGGGTGAAGACCTTGAGCGTCCAGGGTTTGCCCGGGACGCCGGTGATCGCAAGCTGGGACATGTTGCACATGATGGGGAGGGTTTCCGGAATCGTCATTTCGGGATGGCCCGCCACGAGATTCTCGATCACCGTATCCCAGAGCGTTCCCCAGGTATCGTTCCAGCCGGGATATTTCTTCTCGAGCCATTCGCGCTCCTTCGGACCGACGCAGGCGACCGGATTCCACCACACCGTCGGCCGCCAGAGCCAGATGCCCAGCGCCTGACTGTGATGGAAGTACTCGAGGTCATTGAGGAAGATGTCCCAATACCAGGGGCGATCGAGCCCAAGGTCGTTCATCTGGCGCTCGAACTGCGCGACGACCCACTCTTCCATGAATTCCTTGAAGGACCGTTCGCGTTTCTCGAGCGGCATGTAGTAGTCCATCGGCATGCCCATGAGCACGGCGAACTGGCGCCAGGTGCGCCAGAAGGCGATGTCGATGAGCTTTTGCGCCTCGTCCTTCTTGCCGTTCTTGACCATCATCTTGACGAGGGGAAAGGCGATCTGGGCGTGGCGTGATTCGTCCGTCTGGATGCTCTGGAGAAAATTCGAGAAGTTGTAGTCGCCTTCCTTCGCCGCGTCGGCGGCGAAGGCGATGAACTGCAGATTCGTAAAGGCCGTCTCGAAGGCGAGGTTCGTCATGATCGACGAGCTGACGACGTCGCGCGTGTGCTCGATGTCGTCGAAGGTGTGGCGCGCGCCGATGACCGCCCAGTTGTTCGAGTGGCAACCCTTGTGTGCCCAGTCGAGTTGTTTGTTGTGCTTCAGGTTGGCGTAGCCGAACCAAAGCTGGATTTGGCAGTGGCGCATCTCGTCGAGCGACCCGAAACTCGCCATATTGCGCATGCCGCCGCCCTTGGCGAAGCGCGTGAAGCGCCCGAACATCGAGCCCGACGCGTATTCGATGAACGGCACCGCGGTGTAGAAGAGGGTCTGGATCGATTGCCAACCCGGATTGGCGTTCGCGTAATAGCCCGCCCGTTCGAGCGCCGTCTTGACCGAGTAGGCCCCGGCGTCCTTCTCCCGCTGGGTCTTCACATATTCGCTGTAGGCGACCTTGTAGGGCTCGTCATAGGCATCCCAATCCTCCTGCGGGAGGTGATAGGGATCGGCCATCTCGTCCGGAAAGAGCTCTTCCTCGGTGACGTATTTGGGGGTCCAGTTCGTCTGTCGAGCGAGATCGTACCACTCCGAGCGTTCGAGCAGGGCCATGCGTTTCTCCTTGCGATCGCCGGCTTCGTATTAACTATTTGACATAGCGTTTTTTTCGCGTCCGAGCCTCCCGCCGCCGCGCGCCTGGCCGCGAGGGCGGTCAGGGCCAAGGGGATGTTAGGGACGGCGAGAGAACTGTCAAGACGATGCTCGTCGCTCGCGCGGGCCGTGCGAAGGCGCCTGAAGGCAACGCTTTCGCCGGTTCCGTCGTCGGTGCGATCGGGCCGGGATGTTTAGAAGAGGCCCGTGATTCGCCCGTCGCTCGCCACGGAAATGTTGTTGGCGGCGGGCACCCGCGGCAGTCCCGGCATGGTCATGATCTCGCCGCAAACCACGACCACGAACTCCGCGCCCGCCGAGAGGCGGACCTCCCGGATCGGCACCTTGTGCGAAAGGGGGACCCCTTTCAGGTTCGGATCGGTCGAGAAGCTGTATTGGGTCTTGGCGATGCAGACCGGGAAATGCCCGAAGCCGCGATCCTCCAAGTCTTTGAACTGGTTCCGGATCTTCTTGTCGGCCACGACCTCGTCCGCGCCGTAGATCTCGCTCGCCACCGTGCGCACCTTATCCAGAAGCGCCATATCGTCGGGATAGAGCAGGCGAAAATTCGAGGGCGTCGTCTCGATCGTCTCGACGACGGCGTGGGCGAGGGCGAGCGCGCCTTCGCCGCCGGCGGCCCAGTGATCGGCCTCGATGGCCTTGACCCCGAGATCTTTGCAGGCGTCGAGCACCAGCTTGACTTCGCCCGGCGTGTCGGCGCTGAACTTGTTGAGCGCGATCACCACCGGCACGCCATACTTCGCGAGGTTCTCGAGATGGCGTTCGAGATTGGCGAGACCCGCCTCGAGGGCTTCGAGGTTCTCCTCGCGGAGTTTGTCCTTCGCCACGCCGCCATGCATCTTGAGCGCGCGCACCGTGGCGACCAGAACGACGGCGTCGGGTTTCAATCCGGTCTTTCGGCATTTGATGTCGAAGAACTTCTCGGCGCCGAGGTCGGCACCGAAGCCGGCTTCGGTGATCACGTAATCGACGAGCTTGAGCGCCGTGCAGGTCGCCAAGGCCGAATTGCACCCATGGGCGATGTTGGCGAAGGGGCCGCCGTGCACGAAGGCCGGATTGTTCTCGAGCGTCTGGACCAGGTTCGGCATGAGCGCGTCTTTCAAGAGCGCGGTCATCGAGCCTTCGGCGCTGATCTCGGAGGCGCGCACGAGATTGCGTTCGCGCGTGAAGCCGACGACGATGTTTCCGAGACGCCGGCGAAGGTCTTCGAGGTCGGTTGTCAGACAGAAAATCGCCATGATTTCCGAGGCGACGGTGATGTCGAATCCATCCTCGCGGGGAAAGCCGTTCGCGACGCCGCCGAGCGATGAGACGGTCTGGCGGAGCGCGCGGTCGTTCATGTCGACGGCGCGCCGCCAAGTCACGCGCCTGGGATCGATCGCGAGCGCGTTGCCCCAATAAATGTGATTGTCGATCATCGCCGCGAGCAGGTTGTTGGCCGCGCCGATGGCGTGAAAATCCCCGGTGAAGTGGAGGTTGATGTCCTCCATGGGGACAACCTGCGCGTAGCCGCCGCCGGCGGCCCCGCCCTTGACGCCGAAACAGGGGCCGAGGCTCGGCTCGCGCAGGCAGATCATCGCCTTCTTGCCGATCAGATTGAGCGCCTCGCCCAGGCCCACGGTGGTCGTCGTCTTGCCTTCGCCGGCGGGCGTCGGCGTGATCGCGGTGGTGAGGATGAGCTTGGCGTCGGGCCGCTCAGCGAGCGAGGCGATGAAGTCGGGCGCGATCTTCGCCTTGTGGTGGCCGTAGGGGTTGAGGTGCTCTGGGCCGATCCCGAGCTTCTCCCGCGCGACGTCGGCTATGGGGCGCATCGTCGCGGCCTGAGCGATCTCGATATCGCTTTTGGGATTGGAGTGCTGGGTCTCGGCTCGGCTCGCCATCGGTTCGCTTCCTGTTTGTGTTTTTCGTCACCGCCCCCGGGGCGCTTGTCGTTCGCCCCGTGTGAGGGGCCACACCCTATCGTTGGGGCAAAAACGGGGCAAGGATTTTGCCCGTCTTCACCGATACCCGCGCGCGATCGAGGCCCACGGCCGGCGGCGCGAAAAAAGAAGCGGAAAGGAAAAGGGCGGGCCCGCTAAAAGGCCCGTCCATCATTTCCGGCCGCTAAGCGGCGGCGGAAATCGTGGTTAGTGGCTCGCGCGATGGCCCATGGCCTTTTGGACCTCGTGGGCCTTTATCTCTTCGTCGGTCGTGAACCGGCGCGGTAGGTCGGGTTCCGCCCCTTATCAGGCCGATTCGACGATCGAAAACCCAACCCACTGACCAATCCGGGTGCCGAGGGCGCGCGCCGGCTTTCGCGGCAGCCACCTGTCCTGTCGGGCGACCTGGATGTGAACGGGATCGATCACCGTCATGGCGGTAGAGGGGCCGCTCGCAGGCCGTCAATCAGGCGCAGGATGTTGGCGCACAGGCTTCTCGGGATTGCGCCCTCCGCTTGCTGGAAAGTGATCTAGCGGCCATGACGCACGATGTTAGCGCCGATCTTCACTAGCC
>JAPUJA010000231.1 GCA_027296525.1 Pseudomonadota bacterium
TGGGTATGTCGGTGGGTATGACCGTCCGGTTGGAAGATGGGTGTGATGACAGGACGGCGTCCACGCCTTCGAACACACCCCATCACCGGCGGCGACGACTACGAGCTGCTGTTCAGCGTGCCGGAAGCCCATGCCGGAGGAGTCGCGGCGGCGTCCCGGGAATCGGGCGTCGCGATCGCGCCGATCGGGCGGATCGTAAGCGGAAAAGGTGTCAGCGTGAGGAGCGCCGACGGCACACCGATCCCCCTTGAAAGGCAGGGATACCGCCACTTCTGACCATCCGGGCCTGGGTCTTTTCATTCTTTCTTCACCGCAATATGCGACAGCCAAGGGGCGCGTTGCTGGAGACGCGGCCGACTCGTCATGAAGATGACTCGTCATGAAGATAAAGAAACTCGTTGTCGTCTTTGTCCTTCTGCTTGCGATCGGCGGCGGCGCGTTGGGCGTCACGAAATTCCTGGACGGCGAGGAAGATCCTCTGCTCGCGCCCCAGGCCGAGGTCGGTTTCCTCCGCCTAAATCCGCTCTTCGCACCGATCGTGCGCCATCGGCAGTTCGAGGGCTATGTCGTGCTCTCCCTCGAGCTCGAGCTCGCGAGCCACGACGATCTTTCCTACGTGGGCCGCCGCATGAAAAGTCTGCGTGACGCCTTCATCGAAGATCTCCATCTGCAGGCGGTCGGCCGCCGGACGGATGCCCCGAGCATCGATCTTCGAGAGTTGAAGAAGCGCTTTCTCGTGCTCTCCGAAGAAGTTCTGGGCCCGGGCATCGTCACCGACATACTGGTCCAAAGCGTCATGGAGCGCCGCAGCTAGAGCGTTTCTTCGCGTCCTGCCGCGCGGGCCGCTCGGGTCCCAAAGGCGCGGGGCGCGCCTTGCATCGCCTGTAGGCTCGTGGCATTCTCCCGCGCGAATCACAAGGGCCGTGGCGGTCGAGATGTGCTGCCATTCGCGCCGTGTTTTCCTTCCTCCAAAAGGGATGATCTCTCGATGATGGGTGCATATTGGTTCGCGCTCGGCTGCGGCGCCGTCGCGTTGCTCTACGGCGTCTATGCGGCCCGCTCGGTGATGCAAGCGGACAAGGGCACCGTCCGGATGCAGGAGATTTCGAGCGCGATTCAGGAAGGCGCGCGGGCATATCTCAATCGCCAGTATATGGCGATCGGCCTCGTGGGCCTGGTCATCTTTGGCATCCTGATCGGGCTGCTCGGCCATCTCGCCGGGATCGGCTTTCTGATCGGTGCCGTGCTCTCGGCCGGAGCGGGCTATATCGGCATGAATGTCTCGGTGCGTGCCAATGTGCGCACGGCGGCGGCGGCCCAAACCGGGCTCGGCCAGGCGCTGTCGATCGCGTTTCGCGCGGGCGCGGTCACCGGAATGCTCGTGGTCGGGCTCGGGTTGCTGGGCGTCGCGGGTTATTACGGGACCCTCGTCGCCCTCGGGGTCGAAACCCACAAGATCCTGGAAGCGCTCATCGCGCTTGGCTTCGGCGGGTCGTTGATCTCCATCTTCGCGCGGCTGGGCGGGGGCATCTTCACCAAGGGCGCGGATGTCGGCGCCGATCTCGTCGGCAAGGTCGAGGTGGGCATCCCGGAGGACGATCCCCGCAATCCGGCGGTCATCGCGGACAATGTGGGTGACAATGTCGGCGACTGCGCCGGCATGGCGGCGGATCTTTTCGAGACCTACGCCGTCACCGTCGTCGCCACCATGCTGCTCGCCGGCATCTATTTCACCGGTGCGCTCCAGACCTCGATGATGATTTATCCGCTGGCGATCGGCGGCGTGTGCATCATCACCTCGGTGATCGGCACCTTCTTCGTGCGTCTGGGCGCGAGCCAGAACATCATGGGCGCGCTCTATAAGGGGTTCATCGCGACGGCCCTCCTATCGGCGGCGGCGCTTTGGCCGATCACCGATTGGGTCGTCGGCATGGACACGACCTTCGTGGCCAGCGGGGTGATGGCGAACGGCCGAGAGCTTTTCTATTGCGGGCTGATCGGACTCGTCGTGACGGGTCTCATGGTGTGGATCACGGAATATTACACCTCGACCGCCTACCGGCCCGTGCTCTCGATCGCGAAAGCGTCGAACACGGGTCATGCGACGAACATTATCCAGGGCCTCGCGATCTCGATGCAGGCGACGGCGCTGCCCGCGATCGTGATCGCGGCCGGGATTGTGCTCGCCTATCTCGCGGCCGGCCTGTTCGGGGTTTCCATCGCGGTCACGACCATGCTGGCGCTCGCGGGCATGGTGGTCGCGCTCGACGCCTACGGGCCGGTCACCGACAACGCCGGGGGCATCGCCGAGATGGCCGATTTGCCCGAGGACGTGCGCAAGACGACCGATGCGCTGGATGCGGTCGGCAACACCACCAAGGCCGTCACCAAGGGCTACGCGATCGCCTCGGCCGGCCTCGCCGCCCTCGTGCTGTTCACCGCCTACACCGAGGATCTCGGCCGCTACTTCCCCAACTTGCAGGTCGATTTCTCGCTCAGCAATCCCTATGTGATCGTGGGTCTGATCTTCGGCGGTCTGCTGCCCTACCTCTTCTGCTCGTTCGCCATGCTCTCGGTTGGGCGCGCCGCCGCTTCCGTGGTGATCGAGGTGCGCCGGCAGTTCAAGGAGATCCCCGGACTCATGGAAGGAACCGCGAAACCCGAATATGGCCGCGCCGTCGATCTCCTGACCCGTGCCGCGATCCGCGAGATGATCGCGCCGTCGCTTCTTCCCATCGTTGCGCCCGTCATCCTCTATGTCGTGATCTGGGCGATCGCCGGCCAACCGGCGGCCTTCGCGGCGCTGGGCGCGATGCTGCTCGGCGTGATCATCACGGGCTTCTTCGTCGCCGTGTCGATGACCTCGGGCGGCGGCGCCTGGGACAACGCGAAGAAGTACATCGAAGACGGCAATTTTGGGGGCAAGGGATCGGAAAGCCACAAGGCCGCGGTGACCGGCGACACGGTCGGCGATCCCTATAAGGACACGGCGGGACCCGCCGTTAATCCCATGATCAAGATCACCAATATCGTGGCGCTTCTGCTGCTCGCGGTGCTGAGCGGCTAGGCCGAGGCGCGGACCGGGGGGACGACGGCCTCGAGCCCGGGTTCGCCGACGGCGTCTCGATTACCGGCGGCCCGAGGGAGCCTCACCCTCCCGGCCGAAACGGCCGAGATCGCCGAAGAGTTGCTCGAAGAAGCTCATGTCGTGACCCTGGGTCGGGGTCTCGCGATCGACCATCTCGACCTCGTCGTTCTCCTGAGCGTCGTAGTTGTAGAGATCGGTCACGACCCCACGGGCGTCGAATTCAACGGCGATGACCGTCTGCCCCACGAGCTCCGGATCATAAAAGGCGATGTTTTCCGTCACCCGCGTGAGATAGTACCAGCGGGTGTCGTCGAGAGTTCCGATGGCCGTGGGCGTGCCGAGCAGGCGCAAGACATCCTCGCGGGTGTGAACCCCGGGCTCGATCTGGGTGAGGGCGTCCGGATTGGGAACGTGGCCATGAGTGGCCACCTGGGGCGTGCAGGAGGCAAGCAGGACGGCAAACGCCGCCGCCATCAAGGGAAGAAAATACCCGCGTCGCATGGTTTTCTTGATTCCGGAAACCGGCACGTGCCGTCGCCTTCTTCGATGGCTGTTCCTTGAGCTCCGGAAGTATCGCAGAAATCCCGCGTGAACCAAATGATCTTTGATGGCCTGTTCAACCGACGACAGCTGAGAACGGCGCACAGCCTTTATCGCGAAGCGGCGGCGAGCGCGCGGCGGCGGGAACTCTATCTCGACTGCGGCGTTCCCGATACCGTCGACGGCCGCTTCGATATGGTGGTGCTCCACGCCTTCCTGCTGCTGCGCCGGTTGCGTCGCGAGGACCGGCCGGGGATCAGACTCGGTCAAGGTCTGTTCGATGTCATGTTCGACCATTTCGATCAGAGCCTGCGCGAGATGGGGGTCGGCGATCTGGGAGTCGGGCGCCGGGTCAAGCGCATGGCGGAGGCCTTCTACGGGCGTGTCGCCGCCTACGACGAAGCGCTCGAGAACCCGGCCGATGATGCCCTCGCCGGGGCGCTCGGTCGCAATGTCTATGGCGCGACCCTGCCCGGCTCGGCCGAGCTCGCGCGGCTTGTGCACTATGTCCACGCGGCAGAAGAGAGCCTCGTTCACCAGTCCGCCCGGGCGCTCTTCGAGGGCCGCGTCGCGTTTCCTCCGGTGCTCGGGGCGCCCGGCCCGAGCGAGGCGGCGGAAACCCCGGAAAGTCGTTGATTGACCTGAATCCTGCTTCTATGTTTCGCTCCATCCAGGCGGTTCCGTGCGCGGTTCGGGGCCGGCCGCCGGAGGGGCCTCGAACGGGGCAGGAACCCGTCTGTGGAGGGCTCGAATGTCGGATGGCGGGACCGTGCCGAAGGTCGAGGTTGAGTTTTCTCGGGAGGTGAGCGTCGACGATCTCTGGGGTGAGGAGCGATGCTTCTCGATCGAGGCGGACGCCGCCGAACGCCAGGCGCTTGCCGAGCGCTTCGAACTCGGAGCGCTCGCCGCCTTGCACGCCGATGTGCGTCTGAGGCGCGACCCGGGCGACGACCAGATCCGCCTCTCTGCCCGTTTCGTGGCCGATGTGGTACAATCCTGTGTCGTCTCGCTGGAGGCCGTTCCGGCGCACATCGAGGAGGAAATCCGTTTGACCTTCGTTTCCGCGGACAGGGATCTCTGCCCTCGCGATGTGTGGATCGATCCCGAACGGGACGATCCTCCGGAGCCGCTCTTGGGCGAGACGATCGACCTCGGCGAGATCGTCGCGCAAGCCCTGGCCATCGCGATCGATCCCTATCCGCGGCGTTCCGACGTCTCGGTGGCGGATTTTCGGGAGGTTCCGGATGAGGCGCCGCCGGCGGCTGGCAATCGCCCGTTTGCGGCGCTTCGTGAGCTTGGCCGTCGTCAGTGACGGCGAGGGAAGGGGTGCCTCCGCATCATCATACGGCGGGGCGGCACAGCGACGGGCCGCTTGAATGGCCGAACCTGAAGGAAGTTGACGACAAATGGCGGTTCCAAAGAAGAAAGTGTCGAAATCGCGACGCGACTCGAGACGCTCGCACGACCGGCTCAAACGCGCGCGCGCGATGGAGTGCCCGAACTGCGGCGA
>JAPUJA010000232.1 GCA_027296525.1 Pseudomonadota bacterium
ACGCACTCAAGAGCGGCTGGCGGGTCGAGCTGGAAGGTACGTACCGCGATAACGACGTGGACGGCCTCGAAGGCATTTCGGGTGGTTCAGGCGACTACACGGCGTGGAGCTTGATGGGCAACGTGAAATACGAGTTTCCGACGGGCTCGCGGGTGACCCCCTATGTCGGTGGCGGCCTCGGGTTCGTGAGCTTGGATCTCGACAGTGTGACCCCCATCGGCGGATCGACCATCGACGACGATGACACGTCCTTCGCCTGGCAGGGGATCGCGGGCGTCGGGATTGGTCTCAGCAACGCCCTGCAGCTCTTTGCCGAGTATCACTATGTTGGCACGAGCGACTTCTCGGTCAGTGACTCGGCGGGTAGCAGTTACGACGCCGAATTTGATTCGCATTTGGTGCTCGGCGGTTTGCGCTGGTATTTCGGCAGGCCCCCGCCGCCTCCGGAGCCGCAGATGGTCGAGTTGCCGCCTCTGCCGCCGGCGCCGGAGCCGGAACCGATGGTCGAGCCCGCGCCGCCTCCGCCGGAGCCGCCGCAGCCGGCCTCCTATCTCGTCTTCTTCGATTGGGATCAGTCCGTGCTTACCGCCGAGGCGGACCGCATCGTGACGACCGCGGCGAGCAACGCGATGAGCGGAGGCTATTCGGTCATCGAGGCGACCGGCCACGCGGACCTCTCGGGCCCGGACAGCTACAATTTGGGCCTCTCGATGCGCCGCGCCGAGGCCGTCCAGGCGAGACTTATCGCGCTTGGCGTCGCGGCGGATGACATCGCGATCCACTGGAAGGGCGAACGGGATCCGCTCGTGCCCACTCCGGACGGCGTGCGTGAACCACAGAACCGCCGCGTCGAGATCATCGTGAAATAGATCGGCGCGCGTCTCCGTAAAACGAGACGCAAGGCCCGAAACGGAACGGGGCGCCGCCTCTCGAAGGCGGCGCCCCTTTTCATTTGAACCCGGCGATCAGGCGGCGCCGAGAAGAGGTCTATTCCGTGGTGGACGCCTGGAGCGAGCAGGGCTCCACGCCGTGCCAGCGGGTGAAGAGCTGGGCCGCGGCGAAGGTCTTGAGGGCGCCCGGTTCAAGCGCGAGGGCCTCGAGGAAAAGGTTCGAGGCATTGTCGCAGTAGCCGCTCCAGCCCGTGATGCTTCGTTGAGAGGCTTGATTTGCGAGCGACGTGATGAAGCCGTTGAGTTCCCGCTTCGCTACGCCGCCATAGGCCCGCTTGAACATCTGGCGAAGCGCCTGTCCGAGGGGCACGAGCTCGCTCTCGAATTTCGTGACGAACGCGTTGTAATTCACCCGCTGATCGCAGCTGAGGGCGGCGATCATGAACTCGGTCTGAAGCATGCGCGTGCTCAACGCCGCCTCTTCCTGAGGCGTGTGACAGAGCGCGGCCTTCGCGGGGCCGAGCGGCGCCACGGAGAGCGCGCCCACGGTCAAGGCAACGGCGATACCGGATTTCCATCCCATAGGACGCCAACCCCTGTCATTTTTTGAAACCGATTATCGGCCATATACCCGCCGCCAAAACGCCACAGAATGGCCACATTTTGTTGACGGACACTATGCCAGCACTTTCAGGGTGCGGCAACATATTGACGGAGCTTGGTTAACTTTCGGTGAGCCGGAGGCCGAAAATGGCCTGGCGCGGGGGTTTTTATCGCTCCGAAGGGGCTGTTTGGCCGGGGATAGCCGGCTCGGCCCCGCTCAGGTTTCGTCACGCAAGCTCACCGGGGCGATCGCCCCCATCCCGACCCCCGGGCCATGGCGCGTCTCCAGGTGGCTGTGATAGCGGCGGACCTCGGCTTCGATTCGCTCTTCGTGCCAGCCCAGGATATCCGCGATCCCCCGGGCCGCCTCCCGGGCGTCCCCGTGAGCCATGGTGCGTGACCAGCCGGCCTCGACCCGGTGAAACAGAAGGTCGATGAGGTTGCTCACCTGCTCGAACTCGGCGGCGTGGCGAAGCTGGGCGAGAGTGACCTCGGGGCTGTGCTGGAGAGGCCCTGAGCGAGGCTCCTCGGATATCGCCCTCGAGCCGTAGGACGGGGACCGTGCCGGGCGCGTCGGCTCGAGGCGCCGGGCGACGTTCCGGCAGAGCGCCTTGCCGGTCGAGCGGTGGGTCATGATCGGTCCGGCGGTGAGCGCGAAGACGTTCGGCAAGCCGTCGGGCCCCAAATCGTGGATTTCGCGCGAGCGCTTGCCCCGGGGAAGCAGTTCGGGATCGTAGGTGAGCGGCCGGACACAGGCCCAGGTGTAGACGATGTTTTCACGCCTAATCTCGAGCCCCGGGAACAGATAGTTTGCCTCGCCAAGAACCCAGTCGATTTCTTCGTCGGTCGAACGAATGTCGTCGGGGTCGCCTTCAAAGAGGGTTTCCGTCGGCCCGAAATAGTGAAGATCGCGCCATGGCAGGCAGTAGAAAGGCCACGCGTCGCGCCCGAAGGTGCCGATGCCGTAGCCCTTGAACTCAGGGGGCATCTGCACCGCGACGTGAATCCCTTTCGTGCCTGTGATCTTGCGTCTGGTTTCGATGCCGGAGAGCGCGTTCACCTGATCGATCCAGATGCCCGCCATGTTCAGGACGATCTTGGCGTTTACCTCGACCTCCCCATCGCCTTGAGCCGTGTCACGCAATTTGAGCGCCCAGGGGCCGTCGCGTCGGCGCGTCATGGCCGTGAGCGCGGTGTAGTTGCGTACGAGCGCGCCGAGCCGCTCGGCGTCCAGCGCCGTGTCCGTGACGATCCTCTCGGGCCAGTCGAACTGATATTCCCGGTAGCTGGCGATGCCTCGGAGCTTGTCGGCATCCCGAAGCCATTTGGCGAAGGGCAGGGTGTCGCGGGCGTCCTGGGGTTTGAGGCGGCGGTAATCGAGGGGCGCCCTCTTCGAGTCGAGGGTCTTCGGGGCGAGAGCCGCGAGCAACCGGAAGGCGCTGTCCAGATGCCAGGGGCGGTAGGGATGATCGCGGAAGATCGGGAAGCACAGCGTGAAGTGGCGCATGCGCTCGGGCGTCGCGGCGGCGAACTCTGCCCGGCAGCACATCGCCTCGCGCGCCATGCGGCACGCCGTGGCAAACCTCGCGGGATGAGCGAGGATCTCGGCGAGCGAGCTCCCGGTCGCGAGATAACGCAACCCGCAGTGGAGAATCCGGCTCGAATGGCCGCTCGCGCCGCAGGCGAAGTCGCCCTTGTCGATCAGCAGCACGCTGTAGCCTGCGCTCGCGAGATGCTGGGCCGCGCTCGCCCCGTTCGCGCCGGCTCCGATAACCGCGACATCGAAGGATTGCCCGTCGAGCGTATCGAGCGCGATCCGTCCCATCGATCCCCTTTGCTATGCGTTTCAAGAACTCGCCCAGGCCGGGATTATGTGACGGATCGCTCGGCTTGGCGATTCCCGATGGCGCAAGCTCGCCCCGCTTCCCGGAAGGTCGGCGTGATCCCTACGCTCTGTTCGCCCGAGCCGTGATGGCCTAGGATCGCCTCGCGTCAACGAACGGCGGACGGTCCCATTGAGCGTGCAGCCCATCCCTTTCCAGCGCGAGTTCGAGGTCGACTACGGTACGGTCACCGAGCTCGGCCCGATGCTTCGGCGGGTGGTCGCACGCAATCCGAGCCCCTTCACGTTTCGCGGAACGGGCAGCTACATCGTCGGGCGCGGAAAGGTGGCAATCATCGATCCCGGCCCGGAGCTTGCGGATCATATCGAGGCGCTGCTCGCGGCGGTCGAGGGCGAGGCCGTGAGCCACCTGCTCGTCACTCACACACACCGCGATCACTCTCCGGCGGCGAGCCACATCAAGGAGGCGACGGGCGCGCCGGTCTATGGTTTCGGGCCGCATGGCGAGGGCCAAAACGAGACGCAAGTGGAGGAGGGGGTGGATCGCGACTTCGTTCCCGATATCCGGCTGGCGGACGGCGAGATCATCGAGGGCGACGGTTGGACGATCGAGGCGATTCACACGCCGGGACACACCTCGAACCATCTGTGCTTCGCCCTGAAGGAGGGGAAGGTCTTGTTCCCGGGCGATCACGTGATGGGCTGGTCGACCACCGTCGTCCTGCCCCCGGACGGCGATATGGCGGCCTATGTCGCCTCGCTCGAACGCTTGCGCGCGCGCGACGATGCGCTTTATTGGCCGACCCACGGCCCCTCGATCCCCGAGCCTCAGGCCTATGTCGGCGCCCTGATCGAGCATCGTCGGAAACGTGAGCGTCAGATCGCCGATTGCCTCAGCGGCGGCATCGGTGCCATTCCCAAGATGGTTGACCGGATGTATCCCGATTTGCCGGCGGCGCTGCACGGCGCGGCTGCTCAATCCGTGCTCGCCCATCTCATCCACATGGTCCGGGTCGGGCGCGCCCGATGTGACGATCGGCCGGGGCTCGGCTCGAAATACCGCCCGGGTGCCGCGCTTTGACTTACGGCGCGGCGCGAAACGGTCTATTCGTAGGTCACGACGTTCCGCCCGTTGAGGTAGCGGCAAAGGGGCATCCGGCGATCGGCATCGGGTGCCGGCCGGTCGTGCAAGAGGCGAGCGACCTCGCCCAACACCAATCGCGTGATGCCCGCTGTCTCCAGGCGCCCCGCCGCCTCGAGCGTTACCCAGGCGGGTGATTCGAGCTCGCCCTGCTCGCGAAGCTCGCCCTGAAGCTCATCGACCTCGGCCAGAAAGAAACGCGCGTTGAATCGCCGCGCCTCGCCGGGAGGCGTGATCGCCCGGTAGATATAGTCGAGCCGATCGAGCGCCGGCGCCAGACCCTGATCGGCGAAACCCCGCCAGGCGGGCGGGGTGCGTCGTGCGCGCCTCGATGGGCGGCGGCCAAGAATGAGACCGGTCTCCTCAAAGGTCTCACGGACGGCCGCGACCCCAAGGGCCCGTGCCCGTGCCGGCGTGCAGTTGCGGGCGAGGCGCGAAAGCACGTCGCCTCTGAGGGGGCTGGCCAGCGCGACCCGGGCATCCCCCGGATCCACCCGGCCGCCGGGAAAGACGTGGAGGTTCGGCATGAAGACGTGGCCCCGGTGGCGCCGGCCCATGAGAATTTCGGGTCCCTTCGGTCCCTGGCGGACGAGCACGAGACTCGCGGCATCCTTCGGGCGTTGGCCCCGGCCACGCGCCCCCGTATCGCGGGGGGGAGGCGTGCTGGAGCGGCTCTTCACGCCCCTTCCGACTCCACCGGCGGCGCTGCCTTGTCCCGGCGTCCTGCCTCGGTGGCGAAGAGCCGATCGGGATCCTTGAAGGACTTGAACTCGAGGACATTGCCCGAAGGGTCGAGCACGAACATCGTCGCTTGTTCCCCGACCTTGCCTTCGAAACGGATGGTCGGTTCGATCAAGAAGGGCGCCGCCGCCGCCTTCAGCGCGTCGGCGAGCCGTTGCCATTCCGCCCATGGGAGGACCACGCCGAAATGCGGCACGGGCACGGCCTCGCCATCGACGTTATTGGTCACACGGGTCCTCAGCCCTTGCGGTGCGAGATGGGTGACCAGCTGATGGCCGAAGAACTCGAAATCGATCCAACCCTCGTCCGTGCGCCCCTCGCGACAGCCGAGAAGACCACCGTAAAAACCCCGGGCCGCCGCGAGGTCGCTTACAGGCAGGGCGAGATGAAAGGGTACGGGGTCGGTCATTGCCGTGGCTCTCCGCCGCGCCACCAGATTGTCCCTCCATATCGGTCGGCTTCGCACGAGTCAATCGCCCGCCGCTCGGCGGCAAGACCGCAAAGCCGCCGTGGATCGGAGCGGCACGGCCCCGTTATCGGAGAGTTGCGCGCTCTCGGTTGCTTTCGGTAAGCTCAAGGCATGACTCAACAGCCCATTGCAGCAAGGTCGCGTCCCGTTCGCCGGCTGGTCACGGCGCTCGCCGCCGGCATCCTGGCGATTTCCGGCGCGGCCGTGACCGGCTCGGCGCCGGCGGGGGCGGTCAGCTTCGAGGTCCCCGATGGCTTTTTCGTCGAGCAACCGGGACGCTTCCCGGCGATCGAGGACTGGCACCCCCTTCTGACCATCCGTCCTCCCGAGGGACCGTTTTCGGGCCTCAGCGCGATTCATTTGCGCGAGGTCGACGGCGAGGTGGAGGAGCCGGATCTTTGGCTCAAGCGCCGTCTGACAGGCGATGTCGGCAGTTCCGAGCCGCTCGAAGAGATGTTCTCCAGCCTGGACAGCCCGTTCGGGGATCCGTTCTTCGATGCGCTGCGCCAGGCCATACCGGAACTCTATGCGGCGATGCAGAAGATCGCCGATCTGCCGCTCGAGTTCTGCGACGATCCGCAGACGGGCTACAACGCGAGCGGGGCGTTTCGTGAAATCTATTGCGTCTACAATATCGGACCCATACGCGAATACCTGGTGCTTCGTCTGCAGAAGGCGGATCAGACGTGGTATTTCACGGAAATCCGGACCATGAACGAGCAACGCCTGCGCCAGTTGATCGGCATCGCCAACTCGTTCGACAGCGGTGACTGACAGCGCCGCGAACGCCCGGTCAACACATCGGAGCGTCACCTGTCCGTGGATATTTCTTGGGTTCGGCAGCCGGCGGCTTCGCCGCGCTCAGCGACCGTAACGGTCCTTGAGCCGGTAGTAGGATGCGAGCCACGGCAAGAACCATGGGCGCCGCCGGTAGAGTGGGTGCCCTCGGAAGGGGAGGTCGTCGAAGGCCGTGGCCCCTTCCGGATCACCCAACAGTTTAAGCGCCACCTTATGGCCGAAATAGGTCGAGGGCGCGACGCCCGAGCCGTTGTAGCCGGCCGCGAAGTAGATGCCGTCTTGCCGCCCGATATGCGGCAATTGATCGAATGTCATTGCGACGAAACCACGCCAAGCGTGGGTGATCGGAACGTCGCCGAGCTCGGGATAGACGCCGGTCATCAATCGATGGATTTTCTTGGCGGCCGTGCGCGCGTCGAGCTCCCCCACTGCCGCGCGTCCGCCGAAAAGGATGCGCGTGCCGTCGGGCGAGGGGCGGAAATAGTAGAGCATCTTCTTCGTATCGACGATCATGCGGCGCTTCGGAATGAGGCGCGCCATGCGTTCGGGCGCGAGCGGCTCGGTCGCGATCATATAGCTTCCGACGGGGATGAGGCGCCGGCGAAACGCGGGCGTCGCGTCGCCTGTGTAGCCGTTGGTCGCGACGATGACGTCGGTTGCGGAGAGCGTGCGGCGCGTGGTTTCGACCCTGAAGCCGCCGTTTTGCCGGGTCACGGCGAGAACCGGGGTCCGCCCGGCGACCGCGACGCCGGCTTGGGTTACGCGTTCGAGCAGTCCCTTGTGGTAGAGTGCGGGGTGCAGGCCCGCTTGACGTTTTTCGATTCGCCCGCCGTGATAGATCTCGCTTCCGATTTCGGAGTTCTGCGCCGAGGCGGGAACCATCTCCGCCTCGTAGCCGATTTCCCTGTGAAGGAAATCCAGGCTCCGCGCCAGCCGGTCGTAATGGTTCGGACGCCAGGCGCCGACGAATTTTCCGACCGGCTGGAAGTGACACGCGATTCCCTCGCTTTCGATTAGATAACGCGTGTAATCGAGGGCGGCCATGCCTTCGCGCAGGAGCGCGATGGCGCGGCTCTTGCCGTAACGCCCGATCAACGCGTCATAGGGAACCTTCAGGATTTCGCCGAGCATTCCACCGTTGCGGCTGCTGCATCCGGCGCCGGGATCCTCGGCATCGAGCACGAGGACCGAGCGTCCGGCGCGTCCGAGGGTCAACGCGGCGGAAAGACCGGTATAGCCCGAGCCCACGATCGCGACATCGACGGCGTCGGGGAGCGACGGTTCGCTCGCCACCACCAGCGGCGCCTCCTCGTACCAGTAGGGCTCGGCCTTGAAGCCGGGTGCGAAAATGTCCTGGTTCATATCGCGTCCCAAAGCGAGGGGTTGCGAGCCGCTCCGCCGCGCGGAAGTGCTCATCCCGTTTTATCGAAGCGCGCGGCGGAAAAATCAACCCGATATGTGGCCGAGATGTGGGGCCTTCCTTCGGCGGATGCGTGTCGAAAACCAGCCCCGGCCCGGCCGCGATAATCGTGGCGGGCGGTGAAAGGCGCGCTTGCCCGATCGTGCCTGACGGGCCTGATGTCGCTAAGGAGTGTTGCAGGTATTGAAATCTTGGAAGCAGACGGCCGTCAGGTTGAAGAAGCCGGCCAGATTGCTGCCGATGAGGAGGACGCCGGCTACGATCACAATCGCAATGCCTGACGGCAAGATCGAATACTCCACGGCGGTTGCGCCCTTGCGGCCCACGAGAAGGCCCATGACAAGTCGTTGAAGCATCCCCACGGAACCTCCTTCGGGCCATGGCCGGGCGGCTCATCGGGGACGTCCCTTCCAATGACGGCCCGGCTGCCCGAATTCCGCCCTAACCATTGAAAGGCGGAATTCTTGCTTACCGGTTAAACGATGCCTGAAATTTTTCTGAATTTGGAGGTGGTTAACGAAAAATGACCCTCTCCGGGCCGGGTCGCGGTCGAGGCCCTTGGCCGGTTTCAGGGAGGCGGGGGTTCCGGCCGTGGCACGCACCGGCGGGAGATACGCCTTGCCTGGCCCGCCGTCATGGCCGCTTGAGGGCGCTCGCTGGGGGTGGCGCGCCCGTGGGCGTCGCGCGCCCGTGGACGTCGCGCCCCCGTGGGTCTCGCGCCCCCGTGGGTGTCGCCCGGTTCAGCTTCCCTGCTGGACGAGGGTGACCGGCGTGTAGCACTGCCCACGGTCTTCGATCGCGAAGTTTCCGTCGGCGATCGCGGTTTCGAAATAGAGGTTGACGAGGAGCAGGCGCGGCCCGAGCTTGCCCTGTGAACC
>JAPUJA010000233.1 GCA_027296525.1 Pseudomonadota bacterium
TGGTCGCCGGAGCTCGGCGTCAAGCGGTTCACGAGCGCTTCCCTCACCCGCCGCTCTTGAGGAAAGGCGGGAGGCTCGCGTTCTCGGCCCGTGCCGGCGGCCGCTTCGATCGCGCCCCGGACCCGACGACCCCGGACCCGACGACCCCGGACCCGACGACCCCGGACCCGACGGCCCCGGACCCGACGGCCCTAGAAGGCGTCGAAGCCGATGACGAGGCCGAGCTCGATATTGTGGCTCAGATATTCCACATCGGTGCCGGCGAAGGTGGGCTCGCCGGTCACGAAGAAACGATAGCCGCCGCGCGCCCAAACATTTCGCGAGATGCGATAGGTCACGCCCGCCAAGCCCTGAACGGCGAACACGGTTTCCGAATCGTCGAGGCCGAGACCCAAGCTCTCAATTTCCACACGGGCGCCGCCGAAACCCACGCCCAGATAAGGCGTCCAGCGGGTGTCCACGGTCACGTCATAGTAGAGATTGAGCAGGAGGGACGCCGTCCTTATGTCGCCATCGAGCGACGGATCGGCCGAGATTTGCGTGCCGAAGAGAGCGCCGCCGCCGGCGAGCGCCTCGAACTCGTTGCGCCCGTAGACGAACTGGAGCTCGGTGCGGAACTGCGGATCGTAGCGGTAGCCGAACGCGACGGAGGCGGCCGACCCGTCGTCCGCCGAAAGCTCGGAGCCCCCGCCGAGATCCGAGTCGTCGAAGATCATGTAGTTGACCGCGATGTCGAGATAAAAACCGGGTGCCGGCTCATCGGCAAACGCCGGCGCCCCGAAACCGAGGGCCAGCGCCGATACGCCGAGGGCTCTAAACCAGGACTTCATGGGACGGGCCGAATCCTCGCACCACCGTCGCCTGGACCATAACCGAAACGGCGCCCTGCCCAAAGGCGCGTCCCTCCGCCCGGGCGGGCGCGCCGCTTAGGCCTTCTCCCAACGGCATACGAGGTCGAGCTGGCCCGCGATGTTCGCCACCGTCGCGAGGCAGGCGGCCGCCCGCGCCTCAGGGATCGCCACGGCGAAACGGGTATTGTAGCTGGCCCCGCCGCTTCCCGGCACCATCTCCGAATTGAGCCGCACGATGTTCGCGCCGAAATTGGCAAACACCTCCGAGAGGCGGGCGATGATGCCCGGGCGATCGCCCCCGCTCAGCTCGACGCGATGGGTAATGCGCGCGCTCGGCGCGTGAACCGGCTCGAACTCGAATGGGCACACCTCGAGCTTCGCGCCCTCGAGCTCCGGCAATTCACCGAGCTCGGCCCCGAGCTCCGAGATCGAGAGATCGTCCGGCAGCTCGACGACCGTCGAGAGCTCGCACCCCTCGCCGAGCACGGCGAAGGTCGTATCGCCTAAATTCCCGCCGAGTTCATAGACCCGCCCGGCCACGGCCGCGACGAGGCCGGCGCGGTCCGGGCCCAAGACGGATATGAGAACGATTTCACCCATGGCGACGCCCCAAACCCCTCCGATGCGATGACGAGCCCGCTTGGCTCAGATCAACTCGATATATTCGTCCCGTTCCTCTTGGGTGACGAGGAATTTAATGCGCTCATATTCCATCCGCTTGATCCGCCCGTAAAAGCTACACATGTCTTTGCCGAACGCCTTGGGAGCGAACTCGGAGGCCTCGAAAGCGCTGAGCGCGACACCCCACTCGTTGGTGATCTTCGGAATATTGGGATCATAGTCGAGATGGCCTTCGCTCGGGGCACCGGGATCGATTTCGTTGCGGATCCCATCGATCCCGGAAGCGATCAGCGCCGCGAGTCCCAGATAGACGCTGACATCCCCACCGGGCACGCGCAACTCGATCCGGGTGCTTTCGGGCCGGTAGTTGATCACGCGCACCGCCGCCACGCGGTTATCGATGCCCCAGGCGATCGAAAGGGGAGCGAAGGAATCGGGCGCGAGCCGGCGATAGGAGTTGGGCGTCGGCAGATAAAGCAGCGCGAGCTCCTGAAGATGGGCGAGCACCCCGCCGATGAAAAGGCGACAGGTGCGGCTTAAGCCGAGCGGGTCGTCGGGATCGTGGAAGGCGTTCTTGCCGTTCGTGTCCTCGAGCGAAAAGTGGAAATGACAGGACGAGCCCGCCTCGACGTCGAAGGGTTTCGCCATGAAGGTGACGCGCCGATCGATCGCCACGGCGGCCTCCTTCATCGTGTTGCGAAAGAAGTGACCGTCGTCGGCGATCTGGAGCGCCTCGCCGTACCGCACGGTGATCTCGTACTGCCCGGGTCCGAATTCGTAGTTGCAGGCCTCGTAATCGACATGGGCCGAAACCGCGTCGAGCAGCGCGCGTTCCTCCTCGCGGAAGCCCCAGCGCTTCTGCATCGCGTAGGCGTTCGCGCCCGTATCCATCACCTTGTAATTCGAGTCCAGAAAATAGAACTCGAATTCGGGCGCGGCCAGGGCGCGAAAGTCGAGCTCAGCGAGATCGCCGAGAACCTCTTCGAGGACATTGCGCGGATACTCGACGACCGGGGAGCCGTCGGACCATGTGAGGCGGGTCATGACCTGGGCCGTGTTCGGCTCGTGACGCAGCAGGCGAAGAGAGCGGAGATCCGGGCGGGCCCAGAAGTCGCCGAAGCTCATCTCTTCGCCGAAACGGGTCCCGCGCAGCCAACGGGCCTGCAGGTCGATCGCGAACAGGAGCGCCGCGAAGGGAATGCCGTCGTCGAGCCCGTGCTCGAAGGTCGCGAGCGCCAGCCGCTTGCCGCGGGAAATGCCGTGCAGATCGGTCCATTCGAGACGGACCTTCTCGACGCCGTTCTGCCTGAGCCAATCCATCACCTCGGCCTGGCCGCCGGCAAAGCGCATGATATTGCTTTCTCGGTCTCCCATCGTTTCCCCCTGCCGCCTTATATTATCGAGAGGCCGGGCGTGCCCGGCCTCTTCAGTGTTCGAAGCGGCTTGCCTTCAAGAGTTTGTCAGGCGGCCTTCTGCCAGACCAGAGGAAAATCCGCGACGTCCTTGAAGGGCTGGCCGTGGCTCATCTGTGTATCAATCTTCGGGAATTCGGAGATCGGCTCGCGCACCGCAAAAGTCGCATCGTCCCCCAGCCAGCGATGCGTCACCGTGCGCCGGCGGGTCGCCTTCGTCGGGTTGCTCCGGCCCTGATGGAGCATCAAGCCGTGAAAGAAGATGCAGTCGCCAGGCTCGAGCTCCCAGGAGACGATCTCGTAATCCGCGCGGTGGGCCTCGATATCCGGGAAGCGCTCGAACGCCTCGCTCTCATAGCGCGAGCCGTCCGTCATACTGTCGAAAGGCGCAAACCAACGACCCCACCGGTGCGAGCCGCGGATGAACTCGACCGTCGTTTCCTCGGTTATGGGGTCGAGCGGTATCCAGTTCGAGCATAGCTTCCGGCCATCGACCGCCATATAAGGCTGATCCTGATGCCAATGGGTGACGCCTTCGGTTCCCGGCTCCTTCACGAAGACATGATCGTAGAAGAAGTTGATGTATGTCGAGCGCGTCAGCCTCGCCGCGATCTCCGCGCACGGCCCCTCGAACGCGAACGCCTTCATTTTCGGATTGTGCCGCCAGAGATCGAAGTCGTTGAAGAAGAGACCGGGATCGCCGTCCTTGGTGTAGATCTCGACATGGGGACCCGGCTCGCCGAGGTCGCGCTCGACGCCTTGACGCAAGAGCTCGATCCAATGGGGCGCGATCACCCCGCGCAGGCAAACGACGCCATCGCGTTCATAGGCCTCGATCGAATCATCGCCGATCTCGATGTTCGGGGTATCAAGCATGGGCGCTCCTCCTCAATCTACCGTCCCGCTGGCGGGCCATCGTGATCGACCCCTGAGGAGCCATCAACCGTGCCTCGCCGGGACCGCCCGGCGTCATGATACCATATTGTCTATATTTCAGACAATCATTTCCGTCGCGGGCGATGGAGCCGCCTCGCCCGGCGCAAACCGCCCGCCTTCAGGGCCTCTCAGCCGCTCGCCGGCCAAGCCAGGGGAAAATGCGGCGAGCCCTTGAAGGGCTGGCCGTGGCGCATCTGTGGATCAATCTTCGGGAATTCGGAGGCGGGCTCACGCACCGCATAGGTCGTGTCGTCGCCCAGCCAGCGATGGGCGACGATGCGCCGACGGGTCGCTTCCGTCGGGTTGTTCCGGCCCTGATGGACGATCAAGCCCTGAAAGACGACACAGTCGCCGGGCTCGAGCTCCCAGGAGACGATCTCGTAATCTTCGCGGTGGCGCTCGATATCCGGGCAGCGCTCGAACGCCTCGCTCTCATAGCGCGTGCCGTTCTTCAGGCTATCGACGGGCGCGAACCAACGGCCCCACCGGTGCGAGCTGCGGACGAACTCGACCGTCGTTTCCTCGGTTATGGGGTCGAGCGGTATCCAGTTCGAGCACAGCTTCGAGCCGTCGATGGCGGTATAGGGCTGATCCTGATGCCAGTGGGTGAGGCCTTCGGTTCCCGGCTCCTTCACGAAGAGCTGATCGTAGAAGAGGTTGATGTATTTCGAGCGCATCAGCTTCGCCGCGATCTCCGCGCACGGCCCCTCGAACGCGAACGCCTTCATTTCCGGATTGTGCAGCCAGAGATGGAAGTCGTTGAAGAAGAGGCCGGGATCGCCGTCCTTGGTGTAGATCTCGACATGGGGACCCGGTTCGTCGAGGTCGCGCTCGACGCCTTGGCGCAAGAGCTCGATCCAGTGGGGCGCGATCACCCCGCGCAGGCAAACGGCGCCGTCGCGGTCGTAGGACTCGATCAGTTCGTCGCCGATCTCGATGTTCGAGGTCTCGGGCATCGACGCATCTCCTCCCTCCTGAGTCTCGACGGCCCGCCCTGTCGGCTCGAACCCGATTATTTTCGTATCGGACCGGGTCGCGTATCGGACCGGCTGTCCTTTCTACCGGGCTGTTGCCAAACTAACATATTGTCCATATTTTAGACAATTCTTTCCGTGGCGAGCGAACAGGTGTCCGATGGAGCTGAAAGACCCGATGGAGCCGATCGAAAAGCCGCCGGCCTCCGCCCAAGTGGTTGAACGCATCCGCCGGGCGATTCAGCTGGATCGGCTCGGAGCGGGCGAGCGGCTTCCGTCCGAGCCCGACCTGGCGCGGCAGCTCGGGGTCTCGCGCACGACGCTGAGGGCCGCGATCCGGCATCTCGCAGGGGAGGGCTATCTCGAGAGCCGCCGGGGCGCCGGAGGCGGCCTCTTCGTGATGGCTCCGGAAGGCTCGAAGGCCCACCGGCTCACCGAGCTTCGTGCGCGCGCCGGCGAGATCGAAGAGCTCATCGATTTTCGCTCCGCGATCGAGTGCGCGGCGGCGCGGTTCGCGGCGCTTCGGCGAACCGAAGCCGACCTGGAGCGGATCGAGGCCGCGCTCGAGGCGTTGGCCCGAAGCCGCGTCATACCGGAGTTCCGCAAGGCCGACTCGGCGTTTCACCTCACCATCGCCGACGCCGCGGCCAACGAACATTTGCGGCGCGCCGTCGAGGATGTGCGCGCGGCGATGTTCGGCTTGGTCGATCTCGCCGACTTCGACGTGATGGTGAGCAACTCGCGCGACGAGCACCGGCGCATCGCCGACGCGATCGCCGCGGGCAACGCGAAAAAGGCCGAACGGGCCATGGCGCGGCATATCGAGACGGCGCGCGAAGAGATCCACGACGTCCTCACGGGCCGCCACATGCGCACGCCGGCAGCCGCGCGCGAACGCCTTTCGGAATCCGGATAACCGGCCGAAGCCGGATAGCCCGCCTCGGCTAGCCTATGCGCTCGATGCAGGCGGGCGAGTCGCGGCGCGGATCGTTGACGCTGGTGGCGACCGGGTAGGCCTCCAAATCCTCGGCCATGTAAGGATGCAAAAGGCTCCGGAGCCGGACGGTCTCGCGCGCCGCCGCTGCCGACCGGAGCGCGGCGAGGGGCATGCCCGGCGCGATGTTGCAGCGGGGCGGCGGATAGTCGGTCGCGGCCCCGCCAAACGCCCGGGCGAGGGCCTCCGCAGGCGTCTTGAGAGTGAATCGGCCGCACATGCCCCAGGGTCTCCGCTCGGGCGGTCGTCCGTCAAGCGCCCGAAGGCGCGAGGGATGGACGCATTTGCTTCATCGGCATTTTTGTATAAAAGAAGGCCGAGCGGCCCGCCGGTGGATCGCCCAAGGTCGTCACAATCATGATGGAAGTCCTTCCGATGTGGGAACTTTGGCTGCCCCTCCTCGTCGTCGGCGCGACCGGCGGCGTCATGCTCTTGCTCTTCTTCGCGGCCAAGAAGCTCTTGATCGAGCCCCAGGCGAAGGAGCGGCGAGAGGACGCCTAGCGTCCGTCGGGCGCGGGAGCAGGCGCCGTGGTGGAACCCGCGCTTGCCCAGAGGCGTTTTTCCCACGACACGGGCATAACCGCCCGAAACGAGGCCCGTCCATGACCGCCCAGCCTGAGACACTCCGAGGGGATTGGGGCATTCCCACCAAGATCCGCTTCGGCGCCGGCCGGATCGTGGAGTTGCCGGAGGTCTGCAAGGAGCTCGGCATCGAGCGCCCGTTGCTCGTCACCGATCCGGGTCTCGCGCCCCTCCCCATGATCAAGCAGGCGCTCGCGGCGAACGAGGCGGCGGGGCTCGGCACCGGGCTCTTTTGCGAGCTCCGGCCCAACCCGATCAGCCGCAACGTCGAGGACGGCGCCCGGGTGTTTCGCGAGGGCGGCTATGACGGGGTCATCGCCTGGGGCGGCGGAAGCGGCCTCGATGTGGGAAAAAGCATCGCTTATCTGGCGCACCAGAACCTGCCGATACGCGATCTCTACGGCCTGGGCGATGCCTATCTCAAGACGGACGCCGAGCGGGTCGCGCCGATCGTCGCGGTGCCGACGACCTCCGGCACGGGTTCCGAGGTCGGGCGCGCGACCGTGGTCGTGGACGAAGAGCGGCTCGAGAAGAAGATCCTCTTCCATCCCAAGATGATGCCATCGGTCGTGATCGGCGATCCGGAGCTGACCCTCGGGCTGCCGGCGCGGCTCACCGCCGGGACCGGCATGGACGCGCTGGCCCACAATCTCGAAGCTTACTGCGTGCCCGATTTTCACCCCATGGCCGAAGGGATCGCGGCCGAAGGCATCCGGCTCATCAAGGAATCGCTCGCCACCGCCGTCAGCGACGGCGCCAATATCGTCGCGCGTTCGCACATGATGGTGGCGGCCATGGCGGGCGCGACGTCGTTCCAAAAGGGGCTGGGCGCGATCCATTCCATGAGCCACCCCGTGGGCGCCCGTCTCGACACCCATCACGGCGAGACGAACGGCGTCGTGATGCCCTATGTGCTGATCTTCAACCGCGCCGTGATCGAAGAGAAGCTCGTGCGCCTCGCCGCCTATATCGGCCTCGCCGATGTTTCCGCCCAAGGCTTCATCGACTGGGTCGTCGCCCTCCGAAAGGAGATCGGCACCCCCCATACCTTGGCCGAGCTCGGCGTGACGGAGGCCCATGTCGAACAGATGGCGCGGGACGGCGCCGTCGACCCGGCGGGCGAGGGCAACCCCATCGCGCTCGATAAAGCGAACCTCTCAGGCCTGTTCGTCAAGGCGATCGAAGGCGACCTCTCGCCCGCCTGAGGGCGCGCGCCCTCTCTTCAGCCCTCCTTCGCAAAGGCGACGATCCGGATCAGCGTGTCGCGGAGCTCGAGCCAGGAACCCTTTCCGATATGGCCCACGAACCGCCTCTGGGCGAGGCGCCAGAGCGGCAGGGCGCGCCGGATCGCCCGCTGCCCCCGATCGGTCACCACGATCTCACGCGTGCGCCGATCGACGCCCGCCATCACCCGGACAAGGCCCGCCCGCTCGAGCGGCCCGAGGTTCCGCGTCAATGTCGTCCGGTCCATGACGAGCAGATCAGCGAGGCGCGAAAGCGGCATCCGCCCCGCAAGGCTCGCCGCGCTCAGGATGGTGAACTGGGTGGCGCGCAGCCCGGACGACTGGAGATAGTCGTCATACATCTGTGTGAGGGCGCGCGAGACCATGCGGAAATTGAGACAGGCGCACGCCGCGTGCGCATCCGGCCCCAGGATCCCCGAACCTTTCGGCATAATCCCTGTATATGCACGTAGTTTCCCGCCGTCAATGGAGCGCCGGGTGCGCCCCCCGGCGGGTGTGGATGCGCCCGAAATGCTGCTGGGTCTTGGGCGTGTCGGGTCTTGGGGCTGTCGGGTCTTGGGGCTGTCAGCTCTTCGGCGGCGCGACGGGCATGTTGTCGATCAGGCGCAGGCTCCCGAGGCGGACCGCCGCCAGGATGCGCGCAGGCCCCTCGAGGGCGCCGAGCGGGGCCAGGGTCTCGGCATCACAGAGGCTTAAGTAATCGAGCCTTGAAAAGCCGGCGCCCTCGAGCTCAGCCCGCCCCCAGGCGAGCGCCTCGGCGACGGACGCTTCGCGCGCCTCGAGCCGGCGCACGATCTCGCCGAGCACCTGATTCAGCCGGACGGCGATCGCCCGGTCGGTCTCGACGAGAAAGGCATTGCGTGACGAACAGGCGAGACCGTCGGCTTCCCTGACCGTCGGGACGTTCACGATGTCGACCGGGATGGCGAGATCGGCGACCAGGCGGCGCACCATGAGAAGCTGCTGATAATCCTTCTCCCCAAAGAGCGCGAAGTCCGGAAGCACCATCAAAAGAAGCTTCGCGACAACTGTCGCCACGCCGCCGAAGTGACCCGGGCGTTCGGGACCGCAGAGACCTTCCGTGACCCCGTCCACGGTGACGGTGGTGGCGAAGCCCTCGCCGA
The DNA here is from genome assembly GCA_027296525.1 of Pseudomonadota bacterium. Classification (GTDB taxonomy): domain Bacteria; phylum Pseudomonadota; class Alphaproteobacteria; order UBA828; family JAPUJA01; genus JAPUJA01. The sequence goes on from JAPUJA010000233.1 coordinate 8,739, forward strand.
AGATTTCGGCGTCGGACGGCGCAAACAGGAGGTCGACGCCGGCGAGGCGCGCGCGGTCGCCCGCTTCGTCCCGCGGGTAGCGGGCGAGGTCCTCGCCCGGGGCAAACTGGCGGGGATTGACATAGAGGCTCACGATCGTCCGGTCCGCGAGCGCCCGGGCCTTCTTGACGAGCGCGAGATGCCCGTCATGGATGCCGCCCATGGTGGCAACGAGCGCGATGCGCTCGCCCGCCCGGCGCCAATCGGCCCGGCGCGCGCTCAACTCGGCCGCGCGCCTGACCACCGTGGGCCCGCCACTCCCGTTCGAGAGATCGGCCCTGCCTGCCATTTCGGGATAAAACGATCAGCCGGCGGAGCGGTCGCGCGGCGAGACCAGGTTCGTGCGCCGGAGCCATTCGGCGTCGGGCGCGCCGACGCAATGCTCGCGGTCGGGAAAGCGGCGCGTCTTGACCTCGTCCGCATAGGCGCGAACCGCCGCCTCGAGGATTGGGCCGAGCTCGGCATAGCGCTTGACGAAACGCGGGGGCGTGCTCCCGCTCAAGCCCAATATGTCCTCGGTCACGAGGATCTGCCCGTCGCAGGCCGGTGAGGCGCCGATACCGATGGTCGGGATCGCCAGGCGCGCGGTGATAGCGCGCGCGAGCGGCTCCACCGTGTTCTCGATCACGAGCGTGAAGGCCCCAGCCGCCGCGATCGCCTCGGCATCCGCGATGATCGCCTTGGCCGCGTCGGCCTCTTTGCCTTGCACGGGGAATCCCCCCATCGCCTTGACCGATTGGGGCTTCAAGCCGACATGACCTTGCACCGGGACGCCCCGCTCGACCAGAAAGGCGACCGTCGGGGCCATCTCGACGCCGCCTTCGATCTTGACCCCGGAACAGCCCGTTTCCGCCATCACCCGGGCGACGTTGCGAAACGCCACCTCGGGCGATTCTTGGAAGCTCCCGAAGGGAAGATCGACGATCACGCAAGCCCGCTTGGAGCCGCGCATCACGGCCTGGGTGTGGTTGATCATCATGTCGAGTGAGACGCCGAGCGTGGTCTCCATGCCATAGAGCACCATGCCGAGCGAATCCCCGACCAGCAGGAGATCGACATGGCGATCGAGCGCCCGGGCCATGGGAGCGCTGTAGGCGGTCAGACACACGATCGGGGTGCCGCCTTTGAGCGCAGTGATCTGGCGCGGCGTGATGCGGCGGGGCTTCGCATTTTCGGTCATGGCATCACACGATCATAGATGAGGAGAGCGAGCGGGGATTTGGTGAGCGGGAAAGCGGCCCTATTCTCCTTAAACCCCGGTTCCGTGTCCAGAAATCTTTGTTGCAGCGCAACAACAACATATTATTTATTCGTTGCAACTCCTTAAGCCTGTTCCCGCGGCCTGTCTCCGCGCGCGGCTTCAATGCATGGCCGCCCGCTGGAGATCGATCCGCTCGAGGAGTGGCACGAGCTCCAGGATCGAATCGATCCGGTAATCGGGCCGGATTCGAGGGTGGTGCTCGTCTTCGTCGCGGTACTTGTCGGTGCGCACCTGGACGGCAACGAGGCCGGCGTTCTGCGCGCCGCCCACGTCGCCCTCGATGTCATCACCGATCATCAGGGTTTCCTCGAGCGCCGCCCCCAGGGAGCGGAGCGAGAGTTGGTAGAACGCGCGCGCGGGTTTTCCGACCACGAGGGCCTCGATGTCGGCGCCGTATTCGAGCGCGGCGACGAAGGGCCCGAGGTCGAGGACGAGGTTCTGCTCCTTACGCCAATAGCGGTTCTTGTGAAGCGCGATGAGGCGCGCCCCGCCGGAGACCATGCGAAACAGCCCGTTCAGCCGCTCCCAGGTGAAGTCCGCTCCGAGATCACCCATCACGACGGCATCGGGCGCCGTCTCGACCAGCTCGAAGGTGCCAAAATCGGCCGCAAGCGCGGGCTCGGCCGCGAGGTGGACACGCCGCTCGCCGCCCGTCTCGAGCTCGAGCGCCGCCGCGAAGGTCGGCGAGAAGACATCCTCGAGCGGCGCTTCGAAGCCCATCGCCCTGAGCCGGCCCGCGATCTCGGCGCGCGGTCGGGTCGTGGTGTTCGTCAGGAAGCGCAGCGGATAGCCCATCGCCCGGAGTCGCCGGACGGTCTCGCGCGCGCCTTCGATCGGCTCACCCTGCTGATAGAGGACGCCCTCGAGATCGAGCAAGATCACACGGATCGTCACGGCCGGTTTGTCCTTCCGACTCCTTAAAGGCTCGATTGCCGCCTATCTCAGTTCGCCTTCCTCCGGGCGACGTAGCCGCCGTCTTCGAAGCGCTCGAAAAACGTCGGCACCGCCAGGTGATCGATCGGTTCGGCGGAATCATCGGGTTCGAGATTGCGCTCCGCGACATAGGTCATGTGATCCGTGGCGTGGGGCAAGACGTGATACCAGGGCCGGTCCCTGGGCGGGCGCGAGCGCGCCACCGTCGCGTACCATTCGTCGGTCCCCTGAAATGTCGGATCGACGTCGACGCATACCCCGCGATAGCCGAAGAGCTTGTGACGGACGAGCTCTCCGACCTTGAACTTCCCATACGAGACGGTCATCCGGTGGAGCTCCTCATGCACGACTCGTGAAAAGCCTAACGCAACGCCGCGCTCGTGACCAGAGCGGGGCCGGCGCGCGCGATCGGGCCGGCTGCACGAGCATCAACCGGGCAGGAGCTTCTCGATTGCCGCCCTCACCTCGGGCGCGAGGGGCTCGACCTTCGAGGGCCAGAGCTCATTGAGATCGCCCTCGGGATCGATCAAGTATTTGTGGAAGTTCCACTGCGGCACGGCGGCCTCGCCGAATTCATCGGCGATCCATTTGAAGAACGGATGCGCGCCCGCCCCCGCCACCTTCTGTTTCGCCGTCAATGGGAAATCGACGCCGTAGTTCGTCACGCAGAAACTCTTGATCTCGGGTTCGCTGCCCGGCTCCTGGGCGCCGAAGTCGTTCGACGGCACCCCGAGCACGATGAGCCCGCGATCGCGATAGGTTTCCCAAAGTTTCTGCAGCCCCACATATTGAGGCGTGAAGCCGCATTCGGACGCGGTGTTGACGACGAGCACGGCCTTGCCCGCGAAATCCGACAAGGGAATCGCGTCCCCCTCGATCGCCTCGAATTCGAAATCGTGGGCCGACATTACCGATCCCCTTTCCTTATCGCCGATCCATGCTTCGGCCGGCCCAAAATCGACATCATCAGCTGACGATTTCGTCGGTCGGCAGGAGATAGCAGCCCGAGATGCGCCAGTTGCCGTCCTCTTGCCGTTCCATGATGTACGCCGCGATGACGGTCTGGCCGTTTTCCCCGACGATGCGCACCCGCTGCACCGGGCGCGTGCCCACGAAAGAGGCCTCGACGAAGGTTACCTCGCTCGGCCGATAGACCGGCCAATAGCCCTGCTGGACCATGCGTATAAAAACCTCGGGCGTGGGGAACAGACTCTTGATGCTCGGCGCCGCAAAAGCATAGGCCGCTTCCGCGTCATCGCGCTTGAACGCCTCCATCTGAGAGACGATCACATCCTGGATCGCCGCTTCGTCGGCCGCATTCAATACTTCTTCAGTGTCTTGCGCGGAGGCCGGCCAAACCACTGGGAACATCATGAACGACAACAGAAAGATGGGAAGGAGACGGGACATGGGGATTCCCTCGATGGAGCCACTTCACAGTTCAATATAGCCCGATCGACGCGCGCCGGCCAGCCGCCGTCGACCACGCCGGGCGAGCGCTTTTCTTCCTCGACACGCTGGCTTAGCATAGTGGAGAGATGGGCGGAACGGGGCGCGGACCAAACGAAACGGTGAGCGCCTCGATTGCGGAAACTGGCCGGCCACTGCCGGCAACACCTCGCGGGATTCAAAGTGCCTAAGCACCTGATCATCCGTGATGCGCTCCCGCGAAACCCATCGGGCAAGGTCCTGAAACGGGTTCTCCGCGAGGAGATGGCCGGCTCTTGATGGCCGGCAGATCGAACACGGGCACGCTCACAGGGGAAAACACATGCCACTCGCCGCGAAAATTGCCGACTTCGTTTCCGGTTTGACGCTCGACTCGCTCCCGGCCGAGGTCGAGAGGAAGGCCCGCACCTGCCTGCTCAACGGCTACGGCATCGCACTCGGATGCCACATGACGCCCTACGCGCCGGTCGCCCGGGAAACGGCCTTGGCCCTCTTCGGCGAGGCGGCGAACGGTGCAACGCT
>JAPUJA010000234.1 GCA_027296525.1 Pseudomonadota bacterium
GTCGAGAAGATCGTCGAGAAGAGCGCCGCCTATCAGCCGGGCGACCCGCTGGACCCCTCGACCGAGATGGGCGCGATCGTCGATGAAACCCAGATGAACCGGATTCTGGACTATGTCGAGAGCGGCCAATCCGAGGGCGCCAAGCTCGTCGTCGGGGGCAAGCGTGTGATGGAGGAAACCGGCGGCTACTACATCCCGCCGACGCTCTTCGACAAGGTCGCGAACTCGATGAAGATCGCGCGCGAGGAGATCTTCGGGCCCGTCCTTTCGGTGATCGCGTGCAAGGACGTCGAGGACGCGATTCAGATCGCGAACGATACGCCTTACGGCCTCGCCGCCGGTATCTGGACGCGCGACATCACGGTGGCGCACCGGGCGGCGCGCGATCTTCGCGCCGGTTTCGTCTACATCAACACCTTCGACGCCAGCGACATGTCGACCCCCTTCGGCGGCTACAAGGAGTCGGGCTTCGGGCGCGACAAGTCGCTCCATGCGATCGACAAATATTGCGAGCTCAAGACCACCTGGATCGAGCTCAGCTGAGCCGGACGAAGGGGCAAGCGATGATGACGAACGACATCTTCGCCGAGGGCTTCAAGGAAGAACCCTATTGGTGGGACGCGGTGCCGCGTGCACGGCTCGCCGAAGAGGCGCTGCCTTCGAAGGCCGACGTCGTCGTCGTGGGCTCAGGCTTCGCCGGGCTCAACTGCGCAATCGAGATCGCGCGCGGCGGGCGCGACACGTTGGTGCTCGAGGCCCAGGACGCGGGCTTCGGGGCGAGCACGCGGCTCGCCGGCTATATCGGTCGCTTCATGCACTATTCCTTCACGAAGCTCACCGGCATGTTCGGGCTCGAGAACGCGAAGCGCATGTGGCTCGAATCGGGCGAGGCGCAAACCGTGGTCCTGAAGCGCATCGAGCAGGAGCAGATGGAGGTCGGCAAGCTCTGGCGCGGGCGCTTCACAGGGGCGTGTTCGCCCGAGCATTACGAGATGCTGGCCCAGAACGCCGAGCTCATCAACAAGCACTGCCCCTTCGAGTTCTCCATGTGCCCCAAATCCGAGCAGCACAAGGAGGTCGGCACCGACTTCTGGCATGGCGGCATGATCCTGCACGAGCACGGCACGCTGCATCCCGGCAAATATCACCAAGGTCTGCTTCAGGCGGCCTTGAACGCGGGCGCGAAGGTCCATGACTTCACGCCGGTCATGCGAATCGTTCCTGAAAGAAAAGGCTTCACCGTCAAGACCGCACGCGGCGTGGTCAACGCACGCGATGTCGTGATCTGCACCAACGGCTACACCAACACCACCGCCTCGGCGATCCCCTGGGTGCGCAATCGCATCATACCGGTGCCCGCCCACCAGATCTGCACCGAGCCGATCCCAAGCGAGCTCATGAAAGCCATCAAGCCCTCTGGGCGCGCCGTGCTCGATTCCAAGGTCAACATCTATTGGGACCGCCCGACGCCCGACGACAGGCAGATCATCTTCGGCGCGCGCACCGGCCGTGACGAGGGAAGCCTGAAGCTGAACGCGCGCAAACTCCACGACTGCATGACCGAGGTCTATCCCCAGCTCAAGGACGTGAAGCTCAGTCATGTCTGGCAGGGCGTCATGGGTTTCTCCTTCGACAAGCTGCCCCATATGGGCGAGACCCGCGACGGGGTCTACTACGCCACGGGCTTCTGCGGCTCAGGGCTTCCCTTGGGGACCTCTTTCGGCAAGACGATCGGCAACCGCGTCCTCGGCAAGAAGGAAGGGGAAAGCGCGTTCTGGAACGTCGGTTTTCCCACCTGGCCGTTCTACAACGGCAATCCCTGGTTTCTGCGCGCCTATGTCGCCTGGATCGACTTCAACGACCGGCGCGGCGGCCAGGGCCACATCGTCCGAGGGGGCTAAGCGCCCTTGCGGTTGCCGGATCACTCGCAGGCGCGCCCCACCGAAGCGAGCCCCACCGGAGCGAGAGGGAGGAACAAGGACATGAGCGCCGCATATCCGGACTTCTCATCGAAATCCGCCGCGCTCTATGAGCGCGCGCGCCGGGTGATGCCGGGGGGGAGCACGCGGGTGCAGACCTTCTTCAACCCCTATCCCGTCTTCGCGGCGCACGCCGAGGGCTGCCGGGTGATCGATGTCGACGGCGCTGCGCGGATCGACTTCGTCAACAACTACACGGTGCAGATCCACGGCCACTCGCACCCCAAGATCGTCGAGGCGGTGAAAAAGCAAGCCGAGCAAGCCATGTGCTTCACGCTTCCGACCGAGACCGAGATCGAGCTCGCCGAGATCTTCTGCGAGCGCACGGCCTCGATCGAGCGCGTCCGGTTCGCGAACTCCGGCACCGAGGCGGTGATGAACGCGATCAAGGCGGCGCGCGCCCATACGGGCCGGCCCAAGATCGCGAAATGCGAGGGCGTCTATCACGGCAGTTACGATTACGCCGAGGCGAGCCTCGATCCTGATCCACAGAACTGGGGCGCGCGCGATCCGGCGGCCGTCGGCTACGCGAGGAGTGCGCCGGCGGGCATGTTGGCCGACGTCGTCGTGATCCCGTTCAACGACGTGGACGCGAGCCGGCGGATACTGGAGGCGAATGCGGATCGGCTCGCGGGCCTGCTCGTCGATCTCGTGCCCACCCGCTGCGGGGGCGGACCCGCGAGCCCGGAATATCGTGCGATGCTCCGCGAGGTTACGCGCCGGCACGGGATCGTGCTCATCTGCGACGAGGTCGTGACCTACCGCCTCGACTATGGCGGCGCGCAAGCGCTCTATGGTTTCGACCCGGACCTCACGACGCTCGGCAAGATCATCGGGGGCGGCATGCCGATCGGCGCGATCGCGGGCAAGGCCGAATTCATGGCGGTCTTCGATGCCAGCCAAGGAAAACCGCTCTGCCCCCATTCGGGCACCTTCACCGCCAACCCGGTGAGCATGGCGGCGGGCATCGTCGCGATGCGGATGTTCGATCGAGAGGCGATCGAGCGCCAGAACACGCTCGGGGCGAAGACGCGCGCCCAACTCGACGAGGCGTTCAAGGTCGCGGGCGTTACGGGCCATGTGACGGGCGAGGGCTCGCTCTTCCTGCCCCACCTTTCCGACGAGCCCTTGGGCGACTATCGAAAGACCTACCGGGCGCACAGCGACGCCGCGGGTGAGCGCGCCGAGGCGCTCTTCCGTCTCCTGCTGAACGAGGGGATCTATTCGAGCGTGCTCGGCCTCAATTGCCTCTCCACGCCGATGGGCGAGGCCGAGATCGACCGGCTCTCGGAGGCGGTGCTCAAATGCCTTCGCATCATCAAGGACGAAGCGCCGGCGAGGGCCGTCTCTTGAGGGCCAACCGCTCGATCGCCGAGCGCGACGTCGCTTGCGTCATCCACGGCTTCACGAACCTCGCGACGCTCGAAGAAAAGCCGCCCGTCGTCATCACGCGGGGCCAGGGCATCCATGTCTATGACGAGGCGGGCAAGGAATATATCGAGGGCGCGGCCGGGATGTGGTGCGCCTCCTTCGGATTCAGCGAAAGAGAGCTGAATCCGAAGGAGGCGATCGCCCAGTTCGAGAAGCTTCCCTACTATCACAGCTTCGTCGACAAGACGACGGCGCCCATGGCCCTCTTGGCCGAGACGCTCGTCGCGGTCGCGCCCGAGCCCTTGACGCGGGTGTTCTTCACCAACTCCGGCTCGGAGGCGAACGATACGCTGGTGAAGATCATCTGGTACTACAACAACGCCCGGGGACGCCCCGACAAGAAGAAGATCATCTCGCGGATCAACGGCTTTCACGGGCTGACGGTGGCCGCCGCGAGCCTGACCGGGATTCCGCTCATGCATGCGGAATTCGACCTTCCGATCGCGAACATTCTCCACACCGACTTGCCCCATTATCCGCGCCGCGCGAGAGCGGGCGAAACGGAGGAGGCCTTCGCGAGCCGTATGGCGGATAACCTGGAAGGGCTCATCCTCGCCGAGGGGCCGGAGACGGTCGCGGCCTTCATCGCCGAGCCGGTGATGGGCGCGGGTGGCGTGATCACCCCGCCCGAGAGCTACTTCGCCAAGATCCAGGCGGTGCTCAAGCGCCATGACGTGCTGATGCTGGTGGACGAGGTGATCACGGGCTTCGGGCGCACAGGGAACATGTTTGCTTGCGAGACCTATGGCATCACCCCGGACGCCATGACGGTCGCGAAGGGGCTCGCTTCGGCCTATCAGCCGATCGCGGGCGTGCTGATAACCGAGGAGATCTACGACGCGCTCATCACCCAGAGCCGGAAGCTCGGCTTCTTCGCCCACGCCTTCACCACCACGGGCCATCCGGTGGCGTCGGCCGTCGCGCTCAAGACCCTCGAGCTCATGGCGGAGCGCGATATGTTAAGCCATGTGCGAAGGGTCGCGCGGCGCTTCCAGGAAAGGCTCGCAAGCTTTGGCGATCACCCGCTCGTCGGCGAGGTCCGGGGCATCGGGCTCATGGGCGCGCTCGAGCTCGCGGCCGATAAGGACAGCATGCGCCCCTTCGATCCAAGCCATAAGGTCAAGGAGCACCTCCGGCTCGGCGCGCAAGAGCGGGGCTTGATCGTGCGGGCGGTTTCGGCCGGCGAGAGCCTCGCCTTCGCGCCCCCCTTGATCATCACCGAAGACGAGATCGACGCGATGTTCGATCGCTTCGGCGCCGCCCTCGACGACACGCTTTCCTGGGTGGATCGGGAAGGTCTTCGCGAGCAAATCGGCTAAGCGGAACCGGTCCTCAAACACCCCATTACTTCGAAGACATGACGTTCTATTTGCGTTCTTGCCTGTGATTCGAAGCTATGGTAGGAACAGTCGAATTCCCCACTACATCTTGATCGGAACCGACAGTGCCCGAGAATCATCGTTACGTCACGACCCACGCTCAGGGATGGGCCGTTCAGAAACCCCACGCGGTCCGAGTCAGCAGCATTCACGCGACCCAGCAGGAAGCCCAGCGGCGCGCCAAGCAAATCGTCGCCCATCTGGGCGGCGGCGAGGTCCGCATTCAAGGCCGCAACGGCCGCTGGCGCGAGACCGACACGGTCCTCAACGGGCACGGTCCTCAAAGGACCTGATCCGGGCCCGCCACGGGCCGCCGCCCACAGACGCTCCCGCCGAGCGCCGATCAGGCGCGCCTGTTCCCGCGCGGGCCGGTGGCGGGGGATCACGCTCGAGACCCACGGTCGAGACCCCGTCTGGCCCGAGACCCCGTCTGACCTAAGCCGCGAGGGGTGGTGCCTCCTTTCGCGTGAAAAGACGCTCCTTCGCCTCCAACGGCACCTCTTCCCAGCCGGGACCGAGCACGGCGAGACCGCGCTTCACGGCGGGCCGGGCGACGATCCGCTCATACCAACCTTTGAGATTTGGATAACCGTCGAGCTGGATATCGAGCGAGCGAGCGAGCCGGACCCAGGGGAAGATCGCGATATCGGCGATCGAATAGGCGCCGGCGAAATGCTCGCGCCCCTCGAGCGCCTGCTCCATCACGCCGAACAGCCGCGTCGCCTCCTTGTCATAACGCTCGCGCGCATACTCCTCGCCCGCCCCATGGCGGAAGTGGAGCGCCTGGCCGAACATCGGCCCGACGCCCGCCATCTGGAACATGAGCCATTGAAGCACCTCGTGGCGCTTCGCGGGCTCCGAGGGCAGAAGCCGGCCCACCTTCTCGGCGAGATAGATCATGATCGCGCCCGATTCGAAGAGCCGGTAGGGGCTTCCCTCCGGCCCCTCATGATCGAGGATCGCCGGGATCTTGTTGTTGGGATTGACCTTCAAGAACTCAGGCTCGAACTGATCGCGTTTTCCGAGGTCGACGGCGATCACCTCGTAATCGAGCCCGAGCTCCTCGAGAAGGAAGCTGATCTTGTAGCCGTTGGGCGTGGTCCAGAAGTAGAGGTCGATCATGGTTCGGTTTCCTTTCATAGAAGCGGCGCGCATCAAGAGCAGCTCCGCCGCATTCCCCGATTTCGTCCTCTCGCGACCCGCTGGTTTCTCGAGAAAAAACCGGCCTCCCGGAGGGGAGGCCGGCAAGTTCCGCTT
>JAPUJA010000235.1 GCA_027296525.1 Pseudomonadota bacterium
CGCGCGCGACCTCGGCGCCGGGCCCTTGCGCGCGTTTCTTACGGTCACCCTGCCGATAATCCGGGCGACGGTGATCGGTGCGGCGCTGATTGCGCTTGCCATTTCTCTCGACGAGTTCATCATTACATTCTTTACGATTAGCGGAGGCAACACCCTGCCGACGCTTGTTTTTGGCATGCTCAGGCGGACGCTCGGGCCACAGATCAACGCAATCGGCACGCTCCTGCTGGCGCTTACCGTTGGCTCGACCCTCATCGCTTTATGGATAACGCGTTACCGAGGGTGATGACTCTCCACGAACGTCGGACGGACGGCATCAAGCTGCCGGGGCAGGTCGTTGGCGGAGATGAAGGGAGTGATTGATGGTAGACCTATCGGATGCGGAGAAGCTCCAGGAGATGGCCGGCGTCGCGGTCGCTCAGCTCCGTAAGCTCAAAGAGATCGCCGGGACACTTCAGACCCTTCGCACGGAGTTCAACGCCTTGAATCTTGACGTGACCGGAACGCCGCTCGAGGGCCGGGCGCCGGCGCTCGGCGCCTGGATCGATATGGTGCGGGCGGCCGCCGACAACCCGGCGGCGAACAGTCTCATTCAGTAGGGCCGGTTGCGCTTGGCCCGCCGCGCTTAGATCACTCGCAATGTTGCCCTGTTCTTGCTTCGCCTGATCCGTGAGGCCGCCGCGATCTGGTGACTTGGCATCAGATCGCCGGTTCCTCACCGGGCTGAGAGCAGGGTATCCACAAGCTGCTTGCTCCATCCCGTGGTCAGGCCGCCGTCGACAAGATAGGTTTGGCCCGTCACGTAGCCGCTCTCGGGCGCGGCGAGGAAATGATAGATGCCCGCGATTTCGTCCGGCTCGGCGGCGCGTCCAAGCGGCGTCAAGATGGCCGCCATCCTTTCCTCCTTCCGTTCGGGGTCGGCCGTTACCACCGGCGTCCGCGTGATCCCGGGACAGACGCAGTTCACGCGGATCCGCCTTTCCGCCAGCTCGATCGCCGCCGCTTGCGTGAGGAAGATCACGGCGGCCTTGCTGGCGCCGTATTTCCCTATTCCGGGCATCGGAGTGAAGCCCGAAATCGACGCCGTGTTGATGATCGAAGCGCCGTCCGGCATATGCCGTGGAGCGTGTTTGAGACCATAGAACACGCCGTTCACGTTCACCTCGAAGGTTCGTTTGAAATCCTCCGCGGTCTCCTCCTCCATCGTCGGCCCGAAGGGCTGGATCGCTGCGTTATTGACGAGGATGTTGATCTCGGCGTTCTTTTGCGCAATCTCGGCGAGCGCGCGGGCGACATCGTCTTCCTCGGCGACATCGGCCCGAATGAAATCGGCGCCCATGCGCTCGGCCGGTTCGCGGCCATCGGCAATATCGATGATCGCCACCTTCGCACCGGCGCGGGCGAATCGTTCCGCAACCGCCCGGCCGATCCCCGAGGCGCCCCCGGTCACCACCGCCACCATCCCTTCAATCGAGAACATCCGATTTTCTCCCCATAACGGGTTTCCTGAAACGAGCGATCCAAGTCTATACGCTCCGCTGGCGAGACACGAAGGGAGGGCGAGCGCTAAGAATCTCACCAGTCTTGTCGTCATTTGCTTACGTCACGTCCCATCCGCGCCGTTCTTTAGATATCGCGCGCCAGAGAATTCCGTGTCTTGGCATGTCGTCGCTCATGCGGTTGCCGCACGGCTTTCCCGATTGCGCGGCACCGAGCTTACGCTTGGGCCGCCTCGTGCCGCAGACGGTGCGGGCGGCGTACCGGGGGCACGCCACCGATCAGTTGCCGGAGCCGGGAGATGTGACCCGCACCGGTGCCGCAGCAGCCGCCGATGATCCGCGCGCCGGCGGCCAGCCAACGCTCGGCGTGAACCGCGAAGGCGGTGGGGCCGAGGTCGCCGCGCAGGGGGAGCAACCCGTCATGAAGGCCGTCCTCCTCCCGGTTGCCTGCCATATCCCACTCGCCGGTATGGGGAATGTAGGCGATGCAGTTGGGGTAGCCCCCGGCAATTTTTCCGGGCTGGGCTACGAGGGCGGGCAGGGCGGCGGTCACGCTCTCGGGCCAGCAGCAGTTGGCGAGCACGGCCGAGACGGGCAGCTCGGCAATCAGGGCGGCCGCCTCGTCCACGGTCTCGCCGCTGCGCAACAGACCGGAGCCGTCGTCCCGGAGAGTCCAGGACAGCCACACGGGTTTTCCGGTCGAGCAGGCGGCCCGTGCGTTGGCATGGGCTTCGCGTGCGCTTCGCATCGTCTCGCACAGGAAGAGATCGACATGGGGCGCCATGATCTCCGCGCTCTCCCGGTAGAGCGGTTCGATCACCTCGTTCGGCGGCACGACATCGGGATTCATCGTGTGATCGAGCGGCGCGAGCGAGCCCGCGATGAGCACGTCCTTGCCGGCGGCGTCACGGGCTTCTCGCGCGAGGGCGCAGGCCTTGAGGGCGAGATCGCGGAAGCGATCCTCGATCCCCACCTCGGCGAGATGGGAACGCACGACCGAATAGGTATTCGTGATGATGACGTCAGCCCCGGCCTCGATGCAGTCGATATGAATTTGGCGCACGACGTGGGGCGCGGACATGAGGGCCTTCGCCGACCAGAGCGCTTCGGTATTCTCAATCCCCCTCCAGGCGAGCTCGCTGCCCATCCCGCAATCGAGCAGGACGGGCCGGTCGGGAAGCGGGACTCGAGGTATTTCCGCCATGCCGTGAGGCTCCTTTAGCCGTGGGCGCTCGACTCCGGAAGTTCTCGTCCTCCCGGTCGAGCCGACGGACGAGCGCGGCCCACTCCAATTGCCCGAGGGGGCCGCCATTGGGCTCGTCCCAGAAGGCCCGCGCGGCCGTGGAAAGCCGCGAAGCGATCCGGGCACGCGCCCTGAGGACGTGGTGTCCGATCCAACTCCGGTTCATCATCGGGGCCTTCATGGAAGTCGATAGAGCATCCTGTCGACCGCGCCTATAGCCGTGTTTCGACGGTAGGGCTCGATCTTTCGAAAGCCATCCCCGCCGGATGTTCGCCTTGGCGAACGGGCACCCAGTATAGCGCGTGCGCACGGATCGGAAAAACCGCCGCCTCAGTGGCCCCAGACGTTCCGCCGCTCGATCGTCGAAGGGTCTTTGTCGGCTGGCGAAGGCTGGGTATTCTGCGATCGACGGTGGGGAGGGACGAGCGATATGAATCGTGAAGACATCGTGATGTTCTGCGTGAGCGACATCGCCGGGAAGGTGCGGGGCAAGGGCTTTCCGGCACGGGATCTGGAGAAGCGCCTCGAGCAGGGGGTCGGCTGGACGCCCACGAACATCATGATCACGGCCTTCAGCGACATCGCCGACACCCCCTGGGGACCGCGCGGCGACCTCGTGCTCGTTCCCGTCAGGGAGACGGAGGTGAAGGTCGATTTCGGCGACGGTTCGGCGCCCGAGCACTTCTTTCTGTGCGAGGTGCAGAACACGGATGGCACGCCTTGGGAGTGCTGCCTCAGGAGGTTCCTGAGGGGTGCGCTCGATGACCTGCGCCGTGAGACCGGGTTGCGGATCTTCTCGGCCTTCGAGCACGAGTTCCATTACGACGGCGCCGAAAAGCGCCTCGGCGACGCCTACGCACTTGATGCCTTCCGCACCCAGGGGCTGTTCGCCTCCGTGCTCCTGTACGCGCTGCGGGCGGCGGGTATCGAGCCCGACGGCTTCCTGCCCGAATACGGCGCCGGCCAGTACGAGGTCACCTGCACGCCCTCCGAGGGCGCTGCGGCCGCCGATGCCGCGGTGGTGCTTCGCGAGCTCGCCCAAGCGGCCGCCCGGCGCTTCGGCCATCGGGTGAGCTTTTCGCCGTTGGTCACCGGAGGCAGCGCGACGAACGGCGTGCACGTCCATTTCAGCCTGCTCGACGGGGACGGCCGACCCGTCGCGTACGATCCCAAAGCGCCGTTCGGCCTGAGTGAGATCGCGGGGCGTTTCGTCGCCGGAATCCTGAAACACATGCCGGCCCTGTGCGCGCTCACCGCCGCGAGCGTCGTTTCCTACGAGCGGCTCAAGCCGAACCAATGGAGTCCGACCTGCACCAATCTGGGCTATCGGGATCGCGAGGCGTGCGTGCGCATCTGTCCGGTGCCCGAGCAGCCCGGAGCGGAGGTCGCGAGCCGTTACAACCTCGAGTTTCGCGCGGCCGACGGGTGCGCGAGCCCCTATCTCGTGCTCGGCGCGCTCGTGCACGCAGGCCTCGAAGGGATTCGCCAAACCCTTCCCGCTCCCCGGCCGACCACCGACGATCCCGAGAAGCTTTCCCCGGCCGAGCGGGCCGAGCGCGGCATCGCGCGCCTCCCACGGTCCCTCGAGGAGGCGCTTGAAACCCTCGAGCGCGATGCGACGGCGTGCGCCTGGTTCCCGGACGCCTTGCTCGACGCCTATCTGCGCCACAAGAGGGGCGAGATCGCGTTGGTAAGGGATCTCGATCTCGACGCGCAGATCGAACGCTACGGCGAAGCCTATTGATTGGCACCGCCCGTCAGGACTTGTAGGAATCATCCTCCCGGTCGAGCCGACGGACGAGCGCGTCCCACTCCAATTGCCCGAGGGGGCCGCCATTGGGCTCGTCCCAGAAGGCCCGCGCACTCGATTCGCAGACCTCGGGAGGCGGAAGGACGAGCTTCTTTCCCGTCGCGCAGGCGTCCATTTGAATCTCGCACGCCTTGTCCAGATGGTACATCAGGACGAATGCTTCCGGGATCGTGCGCCCGATGGTCAAAAGGCCGTGGTTGCGCATTATCATGGCGCGCCGGTCGCCCAGGTCCTCGACCATCCGATCACACGCCTCGACCGTATCGGCGTAGAAGTAATCGTTGTAGGCAATTCGGTCGTAGAAGAAGAAAGCGGCCTGGTCGAGCGGAAGAAGCCCACATTCCATGGTGGACACCGCGCAACCCGCGCGCGTGTGGGTGTGGGCGACGCACAGCGCATCTGGTCTTGCCTTGTGCACGGCCGTGTGGATCGTATAGCCCGCCGGGTTTATCCCAAATGGCGAGTCATCGAGAATGTTGTTCTTCGCGTCGTACTTGACGAGGGAGGAGGCCGTGACCTCCTCGAACAACAGCCCGTAGGGATTGAGCAGGTAGTGCTCGCCCGGTCCGGGGATTTGCACCGACACATGGGTGTAAATTAAATCCGCCATGTGAAACTTGGCGAGCAGCCGGTAGAAAGCGGCCAGCTGGACGCGAAGCCCCCATTCCTCAGGGCCGAAGCGGCCTTGGGGGTCATTCGCAATCGGTGATAGCTGTTTGACAGTCATCGTCTCGCTCCGCACATCGTTCCTGCCATAGGCTAAGGTTTCGTCGGCGTCCAGTCACGGGCGAGTCCTTCGGCCTCCTCGATCTGAGCGGCGGTCATCTGGCCCGTCAGGTAAACAAGATAGGCGGCGGCGACGTCTCGTTTCTGGCTCGATGTCAGCTTGAGAAGCGCGAGACTCGTCCACATATGGGCCTGGACGTAATCCATCGGAAAAGCCTCACCCTCGGCGCAGATCTTGGCGAGAAACAGCTGCGCTTCCGCGTCCCCCTGTCCCGCCGCGGGGCGCAACCACCGTTCCGCCTCCTTGACGTCCCGGGGAACGCCTTGACCGTGATAGTAGAGACGGGCGAGCAACTCCTGCGCGCGCAACTGGTTTGCCTGGGCGGCCTGGAGGGCGTAATCCGCCGCCTTGGCGAGATCCCGCGACACGCCATCCTCGTTGTAATACATGAAGGCAAGGCGGGTTTGCGCTTCGGGCCAGCCTTCCTTGGCCGCCTTTTGAAACCATTTTTCGGCTTCGCCGTAGTTCTGAGCGATGCCCTGTCCATAGAAGTACATGCGCGCCAGTGAAAACTGCGCAGCCGCTTCGCCGCCCCTCGCGGCCCGGCCATACCACTCGAACGCCTGGCCGTAATCCTTTTCGGTCCCCTGGCCCCGCTCGTACATCACGCCGAGGATGAACTCCGCCATCGGGTTGCCGTCCTCCGCAAAGGGTTTCCATGCCTTGAACGCCTCGGCATAGTCGCCCCGATTGTAGGCGTCGACCGCGTCACGGTAGCCCGCCGCCCAGGCGGGAGTCGCCAAGGCCAGGGTGAGGACGACCGTCGCGATAAGTCGTGGCAGCATCGGTTGATTTTACCCTCGTGTTATTTTCTCAATGTGGCACCAGGGCCGGGCCGCTGTCAGCAGAAAATATCGCCGCGGCGCCGGCCCGTTTCCTCGGAGGGCACTCCAGGCGATCGTGGCCGGGGGTGCTCTCCTCCCGGGCCGGTTTCGAGGCGGTAACCGGGCGGGCTGAAGCGGGTCATCCGTTCTCGCGCTCATCCCTCGGCACCGGGCGGGGGCGGCCTTTTTCGTCGACCGCCACATAGACGAACGTGCCTTCCGTCACCTTGGCGAGGGATCCGTCGCGGCGCCGTTTCGCCCAGGTCTTGATCCGAACCGTGATGGAGGTGGTCCCGACCCGCAGGATTTCGGCGTAGCAACTCACCAAATCGCCGATATAGATCGGCCGGTGAAATCGCATGGCGTCGATCGAAACCGTCACGATGCGCCCGCGCGCGCGAGCCGCCGCCGGCACGCCGCCCGCCAGGTCCATCTGCGAAACCACCCATCCACCGAAAATATCGCCGTTCGGGTTCGCATCCCTCGGCATGGCCAGAGTGCGCAGGGCCGGCTCGCTTCCAGGTGGGGATTCAGGCATGGCTAAGGTCGATCCAATCTCGTTTGGCCGATGATCTCGTTTGGCCGATGATAAGGCGACGGGAAAGGCAGAATAAAGGGAGCGATTGCACGCCCGCCGGCCCTTGCTCCGGGGCCGGGGAGGGGTCCGGTGTGCGCCGCAGCATCCTTAAGGGAAGTTTACACATCGGCCCTGGGAATCGGGCATAATTCTTTGAAGATAGTTCGTTTTCCACCCGATTCAGGGCCCCTGTCCCGTCGGCTGAATGGTCGTTTCGGCGATGGCTCGACCCGGGGGACGACGAGCCGCCACCGGGAGACGAGCGGCAGATGCGGCTGATCTGGATCATTCTGTGGTGGATAGTGGCGGCGGTGCTTATCGCCGACGGCCTCACGGGTACCGTGAATTCTCTCTATCCCTGGCACGACTGGTTCATCTTCAATCTGACGACGATGCCCGCCCGGACGTTCTCGAGCATCCTCGTCGGCCTGGGCATCTTCATCCTGCTCGCCACGTTCATCGTCCCAAGGCTTTTCCCCCAGCGAGGGGAGCGCCTCGAGGGCGACGGCCCGTCGAAGGTCTTCGCGCGTCAGTTCAAGGCGTTCGCTCCGACGCGCAGGCGTTTTTGGGAGATCCTGACGCCGGCCTATGACCAGTGGCGAGAGGGCCGGAGCGAGTTGCCCCCTTCGCTCGAGCGCTTGCTCCATCAGGCTGATTTTCCGGAGGATCTTCCGCTGCCGCGGGAGGCGAGCTTCGTAACGTGGGCGCGCAAGACGCCCGACACCTGGTCGGATTCGGAGCTGGCGCTTTGGCAGTTCGTGAGCGAGGTCTATCCGGAAAGAACGGAATCCGGGCAGTTGCTCACCGAAACCGCGTTGATGGACGCGACGATTTTTCAGGAATTTCACGATCTCCGGCAGGATCTGGCGAGAGCGTGGGACCGATGGGGACGGGATATTTTTATCGGTCGAATACTGCCGGATCGGCTCGTCAAAAAATACTTCATCGAGCAGACGCAGCTCGTTAAATGCTTGATCTATCTGGAATGCGCACTCGTTCGCCGCACGTTGGACGGCGGACCCGGCAAGATCTGGATGTTCGGTCTGATTCCTTTGTTGACCAAAGGGCGCGCCCCGCGCCGCGGCGGGTAGGGCGCCGAAACCCGTTCATCCGAGCGGTCGAGGCTTCGTCGCCACCCCGAGTATCTTAGGGCTCCGTTTCGGCTTCACCGGCTTCGGTGAGACGTTCGATCGTCGCCTCCCCGCGCAAGTCGTTGGTGATCTTGGCGATCAAAAGTTCCATTTCGCGTGCGCGAAGTTGTGCTTCGCTTTCCTCGAAGGTGAGAGGCGCCGTCTTACGCCGGTCCTCGACCTTGATGACATGCCATCCGAACTGGGAGTGGACCGGCTCCGTCGTGATCTCCCCCGGCTGTAAGGCGAAGGCCGCCTCAGAGAATTCGGGGACCATCTGACCCTGCTTGAAGTAGTCGAGATCGCCGCCGTCCGGCCCCGTGGGGCCGGTGGATTTGCCTTTGGCGAGTTCGGCAAAATCGGCGCCGGCCTCGAGCTCGGCGATCACCGCCCGCGCCTCGTCCTCGCTTTCGACAAGGATATGGCGGGCGTGAACCTCTTCCTCGGACTTCCAGCCCGCCAGGAAGCCTTCATACGCGGCTCGCAGACGCTCGTCAGTTATTCCCGCCGCGACCTGGCGTGAGAGATAGATCTGCTGAAGCACATCGTCCTCGTGGAAGGCGATGCGCCTCTTGACCTCATCGTCTTCCAGCAGACCGGTGGAGCGTGCGGCTTGCGCGAGCAATTTGCGGTTGATCAAGTGGTCGATCAGCTGTCCCTGCAGGAACGTGATCGGCAGTTGCTGGTATTGCTCCGGGAGGGATTCGAAAAGCAGCTGCACGTCGCCCTGATGGATGGCCTCACCGTTTACCCGAGCGACGACCGGATCCCCCGTGTCGGCCACGTCCGCTGCCTGCGCTTGAGCGTTGCCGGCGAGTGCAAAAGCGACGAGCGCGGCGGCGATCGCGAGCGGAGGCTTCATTTCCAGGTCCTTTTCGAGCGGTGGGAGCGATCTTGGGCGGGCTCTGTCCCTACGGGGCGGGCCTTCTTAACCCAAGGCGTCCCCAAATGCCACCGATCGGGGCCGAGCTCCTTCCCCGGCGAATCGGCGCCTTCGCCGGTGTGCGTTCAAGGGCCGTGGTCCTACTGGAGAGGAATCGATCGGCCGCCCTTGCGCTTCGCCCCGGTCCCGGGAAGGGCTTCTCCCGTCCCTGGCTGTCTCGATTGGCCAGCCTATCCAAAAGCTTAGCATACGTTTAGAAAAAATTAACCATGTTGGATAGCACTAAAGGCATATGCGCGAAGGGGGCGGTTGTCGGCTTAACCGTTAAGAGAGTCATCTGCCATGATCGGTTTACATAGATATCTCGGCTTGGCGGCTGTCCTTGTGGGCGGCTTCCTTATCCTTTCGTCGAGTGTCCCTTCGGCACGGGATGCGGGCGATCTGCTCATTCGCCTCCGGGGCATCGCCATCCTGCCGACCAGTGACAGTTGGCGGGATCTCGCCCGACCTGCTGCAGGCCGGGTCGGGGGCCCAACCGACTGCCGTGCCGAAACTCGACATCACTTACATGATCACCGAGAACATCGGGGTGGAGTCGATCGCGGTCGTCTCGCCGCATGACTTGGAGGCGACGGGATCGCTTTCGGCCTTGGGAGACGTCGCCACCGCGTTGCTGCTGCCTCCCACCCTCACGTTGCAATATCATTTCTTACCGAACGGCCAAATCCATCCCTATATTGGCGCCGGGACCAATTACACGGTCATGTTTGCCGAAAACGCCGAGCGGTCGCTCGAGAACACGCTCGGACCGACGGATGTATCGGCGGGCAACTCCGTCGGTTTCGCGGCCCAAATCGGCGTCGATGTCGACATCAATGGCGGTTGGTTCGTCAATCTCGACGTCAAATACATCGATATTTCGACCGATGTTAAGCTGAAGTCAATTGGCACGACGCGTACCGTCGATGTCGACATCAATCCGGTGATCGTCGGGCTTGGGATTGGTTATCGCTTTTGAACCGTCCGGCGGATCATTGATCGACGGGCTTTCGCGGCCCTCGGATATCCTCACGCCGCCCTCGTCCTCCGACGTTGGGAACGCCCCGTCAAGGGCGCGATCTATCCGCTTTCTCTAGGGCGCTCGCTCCACGGATCTCGGCGCGGGCGGCTTCACGCCTTCCTCGCGAGTCGGCGGACGCCCACGAGAACATCCGGATACTGAACGGCCTCCTTTAACCGTCTTGCGGTCGGGCGAGGGTCATGATTATCTCTTGTCGGCGGCGTGACGGCCGCACGCGGGTTGCCGATCGGAGAGATGTTCAGGCCCGGCGCGGGGTCCGAGACGCCACAAAAGCCTAGACTCGCGCGAGCCGGACGGGAGGGAGATGAGCGTTTCGCAAGAAAAACGCCGAGGGGCCGGCGAAAGCGTGGCCGCGCGTACGCCGCGTCGCCGCCGCTGGCTCGAATTCAAGAAGCCGATCCCGCTTCCGCGAATCATCGCTCTTGGCATCCTCGTCTGGGTGATCTTCTTCGGTCTGTGGGAGATCGTGACCAGCCTCGGCTGGGCATCCGAGATTCTTCTGCCCGCACCGCTGAAGGTCACAGAGGCGCTTTACCACCTGTTCACCGAGGAGAACTTCGCCTACGACGTCGGGGTCAGCATCTACCGGATCGTCGCGAGCTTTGGGCTCGCCTGCGCAGTCGCCGTGCCGCTCGGGGTCATGACGGGCGCTTTTCCGACGATCGAAGCCTTCTTCAATCCGCTGATCTCGGCTTGGCGCTACCTGCCGGCGCCGTCCTTCATTCCGCTGCTTCTCATGTGGCTCGGCTCCGGCGATCAATCGAAGCTCGCGCTCCTCTTTATCGGCGTCTTGTGGTTTCTCACGACGCTCATCATGGATCACACCAAGGCGGTGCGCGGCGAGCTCATCGACACCGCGGTCACCCTTGGGGGCAGTCGCCGGCAGGTGTTGTGGACGGTGGTCATCCCGGCCGTGCTTCCGAACATCATGGTGTCCATGCGTCAGATGATGGCGGTGAGCTGGACCTACCTCGTCATCGCCGAGATCGTTGCGGCGACCGACGGCATCGGCGCGATGATGATGCGCGCCAAACGCTTCATCCATGTCGATAAGATCATGGCGGGAATCATCGTGATCGGAATCCTGGGATTGTTCGTCGACTATCTCTTCCGTCTCGCGCATCGTGGGCTCTTCGCCTACCTGGAAGATACCGAGCGCTGACGCCGGGCGTGGGCGCTCTTCGTTGCCAGGCGCGGCGGTGAGCGCGCGTCACGAAAAACGGGGCGCGGCCGCCAGGGCGGCGCGCCCCGTGATCGAAAGGGGTTGGCCCTAGAGGCCCAGGCGTCCGATCCAGCGGTTTGACGTATACCGGTCGGTGTAACCCTCATTCGCCAGGAGCTTCAGAATACTCGGGTCCAAGCCTTCTGGCGCGTTGGCCTTTTCCAGGGCGACGCCCGCCTCGAAGTAAACGTCGTTGAACATGTTCCAGGTGTCGTAGACATACCCGGCAACGCAGTCCTCCTCTTGCCCGAACAGCTCCTTGCCCCATCCGCTCGGTTGCGACGCGGGTTGCGGCGCGTCCGGCGGGATGCTTGCGCAGAACGGTTTTCCGTCGGCCAGGCCGTAGGCGCCGAGGTTCTGGTCGAGGGTGAGCATGACCGCGCCGTATTGGACCTCCTTGACGTCGGCGAGCGGCCAATCGAGGCCCTTGGCGATGATCTCATTGCCCTCCTCTGGGTTCTCTTTCCACCAATCGACCGCTTCGAACCAGGCGCGCATGAGCTCTTTCGCAGCCTGCTGATGGCTGTACAGCCACTCCTCG
>JAPUJA010000236.1 GCA_027296525.1 Pseudomonadota bacterium
GGCGAGGATTTGGTTCTGTTTGACGCCGATTCCCTGCTCATAGAGGTAGCCAAGGTTGTTTTGAGCCTCGTGACTGCCGGCCTCGGCCGCGCGCTCGTACCACTGCATGGCCTGCACCAAGTCTTTCGGCACGCCGAGACCCTTTTCATAGAGGGCGGCGAGATTGTATTGCGCCTCCGCGAGCCCCGCCTCGGCCGCACGGCGGTGCCACAAGGCGGCCTGCCCGTAATCCTGAATGCGCCCGATTCCCCTGTCATAGGCCGCGCCGAGGGCGAACTGCGCCCAGGCGTCCCCGT
The DNA here is from genome assembly GCA_027296525.1 of Pseudomonadota bacterium. Lineage (GTDB taxonomy): Bacteria > Pseudomonadota > Alphaproteobacteria > UBA828 > JAPUJA01 > JAPUJA01. The sequence continues at coordinate 297 of JAPUJA010000236.1, forward strand.
GCGCGGCGCCGGCGGTGTACCACTCGATGGCCTGGGAGCTGTCGGCCGGTCCGCCTTGGCCTTTTTCGTGCATGCGGCCCAGCATGTATTCGGCCGGCCCGAAGCCGCGCGCGGCCGCGCGGCCGTACCAGGCCAGCGCCTTTGCGAAGTCCTGCGTGACGCCGAGGCCGCCGTGATAGAGCGTCGCGACGTTGTACTGCGCGTCGACGTCGCCCGCCCGCGCGAGGGAGAGCCATTCGTCAAGGGCGCGGGCGTAGTCGCCGGCGCGGGCGGCCTGGACGCCGGCATCGAAGTCGCCGGCACCGGACGGCTCGGCGGCGAGCGCGACGGCGAGCAGAAGCGCCGCCACGAACGCCCACCGTCCGATCGAGCCGTCGAGTCGCTTCGTCATGAGCGGTGAAATCATAGCACCGCCGGCACGGTCTGGGTGGTGCCAAGAAGCGCCCGTCGTCGCCGGGTCCGGGCCTTTCGCACACCGCCTTGTCCAAGCGGGCGCGGGATGCGACAAAAGGCTCCATGAAACTGCCGCTTTATCAGGTCGACGCCTTTACCGGCGACGTTTTCCATGGCAATCCGGCGGCCGTCTGTCCGCTCGGCGAGTGGCTGGACGACGCCGTCCTCCAGGCGATCGCCGCCGAGAACAACCTCTCCGAGACGGCGTTCTTCGTCCCTCTCGGAGAGAATTACCGGCTGCGCTGGTTTACCCCGGTGACCGAGGTGGATCTCTGCGGCCACGCGACGCTGGCCTCCGCCTTCGTCGTCTTCACCCATCTGGATCCGCGGCGCGAGGAGGTCGTCTTCGAAACCCGGAGCGGCCCGCTCGGCGTCGTGCGCGCGGGCGGTGCCTTCTCGATGGACTTTCCCACCCTGTGCGCCTCACCCTGCGCGCCGCCCGGCGATCTCATCGCCGGGCTTGGGGCGGAGCCGCGCGCGGTCCTCGCGGGGGAAGACTATATGGCCGTGTTCGACGATGAATCCGCCGTGCGCGCCCTTCGCCCCGAGATGGCGCCTCTCCGCCGCCTCGATCGGCGCGGCGTGATCGCGACGGCGCCCGGGGAATCGGTCGATTTCGTCTCGCGCTTCTTCGCGCCCAAGGCGGGCATCCCCGAGGATCCCGTCACGGGCTCGGCGCATTGCACGCTCGTGCCCTATTGGTCGGCCCGGCTCGGGCGCCGGGCGTTGCGCGCGCGGCAGGTTTCGCTGCGGGGCGGCGAGATCGAGTGTGAGGATAGGGGCGAGCGGGTAAAGCTCACAGGTAAGGCCGTGCAGTATTTCGAAGGAACCATCTCGACCTAGTTCGATCGGAGACCCGCGAGGCCTCGCCGCTCGCGTTGACCCTGGCGGACCGGCTTCCTACTATCCGATGGCTTTCGGCCCGTTCGTCCAGTGAGCCGCGCTCTTCCGGCGCCAACATGAAACCGTCAAATCGGCCGCATAATCCTTGCTTTTCGTCGGGCCCCTGCGCCAAGCGGCCGGGATGGTCGGTCGAGCTCCTGAAGGATGCCGCCCTCGGTCGGTCCCATCGCTCGGCCTATGGCAAGGCCAAGCTCGCCGAGGTCATCGAGCGAAGCCGCGCGCTCCTCGACATCCCCGAAGGCTGGCGAATCGGCATCGTCCCGGCGTCCGATACGGGTGCCTTCGAAATGGCGCTCTGGTCGCTGCTCGGCGCGAAGGGTGTCGATCTGCTCGTGTGGGAGAGCTTTGGCCGTGGCTGGGCGAAAGACGTTACCGATGAGTTGCGGCTTCCGGATGCCCGCCTCCTCGAGGCCCCCTATGGCGCGCTTCCGGATTTGCACGCGGTCGACTTCGCGCGGGATGTCGTCTTCGTGTGGAACGGGACGACCTCCGGTGTGACGCTCCCGGACGGCGAGTGGATCCGGCGCGAGCGCGAAGGCTTGACCCTTTGCGACGCAACCTCCGGGGTCTTTGCGGCAAGGCTTCCCTGGGAGGAGCTCGATGTCGTCACCTACTCCTGGCAGAAGGTCTTGGGTGGCGAGGCGGGGCAGGGGATGCTCGTGCTCTCGCCGCGCGCTGTCGAGCGCCTGGAGAGCTACCGCCCCGAGCGGCCGCTGCCCAAGATTTTTCGCCTGACCAAGAAGGGTGCCCTGATCGAGGGGATCTTTCGGGGCGAGACGATCAACACACCTTCGCTGCTCTCTGTCGAGGACGCGCTCGATGGCTTGCGCTGGGCCGAGGAGATCGGCGGGCTCGAGGCGCTCATCCGGCGGAGCCGGGTGAACCTCGAGACCGTCGCCGAGTGGGTCGGAAGGACGCCATGGGTCGATTTTCTCGCGCGCGAGCCGGCTCAGCGTTCGTCCACATCGATCTGCTTGAGCATCACCGACCCCGCCTTCGCCCGCCTCGAGGCCAAGGAGCAACGTCGCGTGGTCGGGCGACTCGTCGATCTCCTTGAGACGGAAGGGGTAGCTTACGATATCGCATCTTACCGGGAGGCGCCGCCGGGCTTGCGTCTTTGGGGCGGCGCGACGGTCGAGCGTACCGATCTCGAGGTTCTCTTTCCCTGGCTCGACTGGGCATGGAATGAGCTCGCCCGGGGAACGGGGGTCTCGCGACGATGAAGGATGACGGCATGGAACGAATCTTGATCACCGACGGGGTGAGCCCGGCCGCCGCTCGCGTCTTCGAAGAACACGGTTTCGAGGCCGATGACAAACCCGATCTGTCGTCCGACGAATTGATGGCGTGTATCGGAGGTTATGACGCCCTCGTGGTCCGGTCGCGAACCAAGGTGAGCACCGAGTTGCTCGAGGCGGGGACCAACCTGAAGGTGGTGGGCCGGGCCGGGATCGGCGTCGACAATATCGATCTGGCGGCGGCGACGGCGCGCGGTGTCGTGGTGATTAACACGCCCTACGGCAATTCGATCACGACGGCGGAACACACGATCGCAATGATGATGGCGCTGGCACGTCAAATCCCCCAGGCGGACCGGGCCACCCAAGCCGGCGAATGGCCGAAGTCCCGCTTCATGGGTGTCGAGATCCACCAGAAGTCGCTCGGCATCATCGGTTGCGGCAACATCGGAGCGATCGTCGCGCAATTGGCTCAGGGCCTGCACATGCGGGTCATGGCCTGCGACCCCTACCTCTCGCCCGAGCGCGCCCAGGAGATCGGCGTCGAGAGGGTGACGCTCGAGCGGCTTCTCGAACGCGCCGACTTCATAACCTTGCACGTGCCTCTGAACGATGAGACGCGGGGCATGATCGACGCCGAGGCCTTGGCCAAGATGAAGACCGGCGTGCGCGTGATCGATTGCGCGCGAGGCGGACTGATCGTCGAAGCCGATCTCGCGGCGGCGATTGCGAGCGGCAAGGTTGCTGGTGCCGCCCTCGATGTCTTCGAGGTGGAGCCCGCGAAACAAAATCTTCTGTTCGGCAACGACAAGGTGATCGCGACGCCCCATCTGGGCGCGGTCACGGCGGAGGCGCAGGAAAACGTCGCGATCCAAGTCGCCGAGCAGATTTCCGATTTTCTTCGCACCGGGGCGGTCAGCCATGCGGTCAACATGCCCTCCATCACGGCCGAGGAGGCCCCCCGCCTCAAGCCCTATATGAAACTTGCCGAGAATCTTGGCAGCTTCGCCGGCCAACTCACCGAGACGGGGATCAAGAAGGTGCAACTCGAATATGAGGGCCAGGCGGCCGAGTTGAACACCAAGCCGCTGACGGCGATCGCGCTTCAAGGCTTGCTGGCGCCGGTGCTTCACACGGTCAACATGGTCAGCGCGCCGCTGGTTGCGCGCGAACGCGGCATCGAGGTCACCGAGGTCAAGAACGATCGTAGGGGCATCTATCAGAGCTTGATCCGATTGACGGTGACGACCGAGCGTCAGAGCCGCAGCGTGGCTGGATCGTTGTTCGCGGACAACCGCCCGCGCCTGGTCGAGGTTAAGGGGATACCGATCGAAGCCGAGGTTGCGGCCCACATGTTGTACATTACCAATGAGGACCGGCCGGGCACCGTGGGGGCAATCGGCAAGACCTTGGGCGATGCCGGCGTGAATATCGCGACCTTCCATCTCGGACGGTCGGAGCGGGGCGGTGACGCGATCTCTCTCATTCAAGTTGACGACTCGGTTCCGGATAGCGTGCTCGCGGCGCTGCGCGCTCTGCCCAATGTGATTCAGATTAAGGCGCTTCATTTCTGAGGCGAGCCGGTCGGAGATCCGCCTTCCTTTCGGACCACGCCGGTGCGAAACTCCACTTCGCGATGACAAAATCTGGGGCCAAAGCCTTGCTTCCGGCGGGTCTTCGCGATCAGCTGCCGCCCGATTCGGCGTTCGAGGCGCGGGTCGTCGATGCGCTGCTCGGCTGCTTCGATCGTTTCGGTTATGAAAGGGTCAAGCCGCCCCTCGTCGAGTTCGAAGAGAATTTGTTGGAGGGAAGCGGCCAGGCGGTGGCGCACCAGATTTTCCGCCTCATGGATCCGGTCTCTCAGAAGATGATGGGCGTGCGCGCCGACATGACGATTCAGGTCGCGCGCATCGCGCGTACGCGCCTCGGACGCGCCCCGCGCCCGCTGCGCTTGAGCTATGCGGGTGACGTTCTTCGTGTGCGCGGCACCGAGCTCGAGCCGGAGCGCCAGTTCACCCAGGTGGGCGCGGAGCTGATCGGCAGCGGCCAGGCGGGCGCCGATGTCGAGGTGATTCTGCTTGCGGCCGAAGCGCTTGCCGCGGCCGGCGTCGAGGGCCTTTCGATCGATCTGAACGCGCCCCCACTCGTGCCCGCCATGTGCGAGGCGCTCGCTCTGAGCGAGCAGGACATCGGGAGGCTGCGTGGCGCGCTCGATCACAAAGACGCCGCCGCGATCGAGGCGATGGGCGGAAAGACGGCCGATTTGTTCGGCGCGCTGCTCGCGGCCAGTGGGCCGGCGGGGGCCGCGCTCGAGCGCTTGGGCGCGATCGATCTGCCCGAGGCCGCAAGGGCCGGCGCGGCGGAACTGCGCGAGGTGGCCGAGCGCGTTCAGGAATATCGCCCGGGGCTGCATCTGACGATCGACCCGGTCGAACATCGGGGCTTCGAGTATCACACGGGCGTCAGTTTCGCGATTTTCACCACGGGTGGGCGCGGCGAGCTCGGACGCGGCGGGCGCTACGGCGTGGACGATGGCGGGGGCCACGAACCCGCGACCGGCGTTACGCTCTTCATGCACGCGCTCATGCGCGCACTCACCGCGCCGCCGCGCACCCGCCGCCTTTTCCTTCCGGCCGGAACCCCGGTCGAGACAGGGGGCGTGCTCCGTTCCGACGGTTGGATCACCGTGGCGGGGCTCGAAGCCGTGGCCGACGCCGTGGCCGAGGCGCTCCGCCTCGATTGCACGCATGTCTGGGTCGAGGGCGCCCCTTTGCCCGTCGATGGCAGCGAGGCTTCGGACTGATGGGTAACGTCGCGGTCGTCGGCTCCCAATGGGGTGACGAAGGCAAGGGCAAGATCGTCGACTGGCTGGCTCAACGGGCCGACATCGTGGTCCGCTTTCAAGGAGGGCACAACGCCGGGCATACGCTCGTGGTCGATGGCGAAGAGTTCCGCCTGAGCCTTCTGCCGTCAGGGGTGGTGCGCGGCAAGTTCTCGGTGATCGGGAACGGGGTGGTCGTTGATCCTTGGGCTCTGATCGAGGAAATCGATGCGCTTGCAAAGCGTGGGATAGAGGTCGGGCCGGATCGTCTTCTCATCGCCGAGAACGCGTGCTTGATTCTGCCGCTGCACCGCGAACTCGACCGCGCCCGCGAGACGGCGCGCGGGGCGAAAAAAATCGGGACGACCGGACGCGGCATCGGACCTGCCTACGAAGACAAGGTGGCCCGGCGCGCGATACGCCTTTGTGATCTGGCGTCTCTCCGATATCTGGAATCACGCATCGACGAGCTTCTGCTGCACCACAACGCGCTTCGCCGTGGACTCGGTGTGCCGGAGATCGAGGCGGCGGAGCTTTCCGCCAAGCTCGCTGAAGTGAGGCCGCGACTGCTGCCCTATCTGGGGCCTGTATGGCGGCGGCTCGAGGAGGCGCGCCGCCAGGGCGAGCGTATCCTCTTCGAAGGCGCGCAGGGCGCGATGCTCGATATCGATCATGGGACCTACCCCTTCGTCACCTCGTCGAACACCGTGGCGGGACAGGCGGCCGCGGGCGCCGGTGTCGGCCCGGCCGCCTTGGATTATGTTCTCGGTATCACGAAGGCCTACGCCACGCGTGTCGGGGGTGGACCCTTTCCCACCGAGCTCGATGATGAGGTGGGGCGGACGCTCGGCGAACGGGGCCGGGAATTCGGCACCGTCACCGGACGGCGCCGACGCTGCGGCTGGTTCGACGCGGTCCTCGTTCGCCAAGCGGTCAAGAGCGGCGGCATTCGGGGGATCGCTCTGACCAAGCTCGATGTGCTCGACGGCATGGGCGAGCTCAAGATGTGCACCGCCTATCGCTGCCGCGGCGCGACCTTCGAATATTTGCCCGCTCTGGGCGAGGTCCAATCCGATCTCGAGCCGGTCTACGAGGTGGTCGAAGGCTGGCAGCAAAGCACCCGAGGCGCGCGCTCCTGGGCCGATTTGCCGGCGACGGCGGTCAAGTATATCCGGCGGATCGAGGAATTGATCGAGGCCCCCGTCGCGCTCCTCTCCACGAGCCCCGAGCGCGACGACACGATCCTGGTGCGCGATCCCTTCGCCGATTAACCGCGCAGGCCGGGCGGTCTGGGGGCGGCTCTCCGGAATCCTCTTCCGATGCCGGGGGGTTAGCCGGGCTCGCATGGCGTAGTCCCGAGAATTTCGGGGCGAAGCCGGCTCCTTTCGTTAACGAAAGTTTTGCGACCCCTGCGCTTTATTAGAGGCGGGAAACTCCGCTGCGGTGGCGACTCGCGATGGCGTTAGAAACAAAACAAGAACAAAGCACCAGCCAAGGACCATCCGACCGGCTGGACGAGCGCTATGTGATCGCCTTTGGCGAGCCGTTGGCGGCACTCCGCTCGCCTTTCGCGGAGGCCGTCGCGGTCACCGACGAAAAAGGCCACGGTGAATCGCTCTTCGCGCTTGTCTGCCGACGCGATATGTCATTTCGGCTGGGAACGCTCAAGGCGATAGAGGCCATCGAGGACGCCAACCTTCTCAACGTCGCGGCTCACGGTGTCGTCAAAAGATCGGAATCGGAGGGAGAGAGATACGTCATCGTCTTGGAACGGCCCGCAGGCAAACGGGTGGTATCGGGCTCGGACCCGACCTTCAGGCCGTTTCCCGAGAAGACCGTGCTTAAGACCTTTCTTCCGGCCTTGCTGAAGGGGCTCGCCGCGCTCCATGAACGGGCGGTGACGCACCGGGCCTTGCGGCCCGATAACTTGTTCTTTGACGATGCCGATTGCCAGGGAATTCGACTGGGTGAGTGCGTCACCACGCCGCCGGGAATGTTCCAGCCGGCGGTCTACGAACCCATCGAGCGCGCGACGGCGGTGCCGGCGGGACGTGGGGTCGGCACGCCGGCTTGCGATTATTTCGCCTTGGGCGTGACCTTGCTCGCGCTGCTTACCGGGCGTGTGCCCGCCTCTCACATCGAGCCCGAGCAGATGATCCGAGGGCGCCTGGAGATCGGCAGTTTCAAAACGCTGACCAGCGGCTGCCAAATCTCCTCGAACGCTGCCGAGTTGTTGCAGGGGCTCCTCTGCGACGTGCCCGAAAAGCGCTGGGGCCATGAGCAAGTGCACCTTTGGCTTGTTGGACGCCGCGTCGCCGTGCCCACGGGCACGCGTTCGACCCTGGCGTATCAGCCCTTCACGTTCAAGTCGCAGGGCTACCTCAATCGGCGCGCGCTTGCTGAAGCGCTCGCCGCCGACGGGAAGGAGGCGAGCCGCGCGATTCGCGATAAACGTTTCCTTCGGTGGCTCGAACGGAGCCTCAACGACCCAGCCGCCGCGCAAGCCGCCGCCTCGGTCCTTCGTGGGGTCAAGGGCTTCACCGGGCGCAAGCGGATGAAGGACGAGGAGCTGGTCGGCAACCTCTGCCTGATTCTCGATCCGGAAGGCCCCATCCGCTATCGCAATATACGCGCAACGCCGGACGGGATGGGTCCCTTGCTCGCCGAAGCGATGGCGGAAGGGCCCGAGAGCGCGATCGAGGACGTGATCTATATGTTGAGCAGCAGCCTGCCGGTAAGGGCAGTGGACACCAAGACCGAAGATGACAAGAAACCGGCTTCGAGCATGGCTCTCTTCCTTCGGTTGCGGGGATATCTGCGCGACCCGTCCAGGGGTTTTGGTCCGGAACGCTGCCTCTACGAGCTCAACTCGGGGCTCCCTTGCCAAAGCCCTCTGGTTGTCAAGAGTTGCCCGATGAACGCTGAGGGCGTGCTCCGCGCGCTTGATGCCGCACCTCCCAAGGATGCCAAAGGAACCGATCCGGTCGACCCTCATATCGCGGCCTTTATCGCGAGCGGCCTGTCGTTCACCGAGGAGCGGACGATTTTCAATTTTTCCCGGTCGGCGGGAGGTCTCCGGAAGCAACGGACCGCGGAGTTGGGCCTCTTGGCCGCGCTTCAACAGAAGACGAAGGTTGGACCGCTTTGCAACCTGTCGCGTTGGTTGGCGGCGCGTCTCCAACCCGTGCAGGAGAGCCTCCGAAATCGGAAGTCGCGCCGCGAGTTGGGCGCGCGGGTGGACGCGCTCGCGGCCAAGGGCGATTTGCTCGGTATGCTTCGCCTGGTCGGCAACGAGTCCATCTTCCGCCAGGACAACCAAGGTTACCGGGAAGCGCTCATCGAACGTAACACTATCAGGGCGACGCGGCACTCCCTCGAGGAGGAGGGCGAACACCGTTGGAACCTTGCGCTCGAGTACGGTCGCCAGATTGGCGTCGGGCTGGCCTATCTCGGACTCTTCGCGAGCCTCAGCACCCTGCTCATCAGCCGCATGTCATGACCCAGGCGAAGACATCGACCAAGCTATCCGCGCGCCTGGCCCACGCGCGCACCCGCAAGACGATCACCGCCTTCCTCCTGACCGCGATGATATCGGCCGTGCTCGGCGCCCTCGCGCTTCCCACCCTGATCGTCCTGGGGGTCGGGATGATGCCCGCTCTCGTCGCGTTCGCGGTTGATGACACGCCGAGCTACGCCGTTTTTCAGACCGTCGCGCCGCTCAACCTTGCCGGCGTCATTCCTTCGATCTTTTCCCTTTGGGAGCACGGCCATACGATTCAGGCCGCGCACGGCGAAGTCGGCAATGCCTACAGCCTCATGACCATGTATGGTGGGGCGGGGATCGGCTGGATGCTGACATTCATGATGCCGCAGTTCGCGCGCACGCTCGTCGACTCGATCATCAAGGTCCAACTGCAGCGGCTGGGCTTGCGCGAAAAAGCGATCAGCGGCGATTGGGATTTCGAGGAGGATTGACCCTTCGGGCCCTTTGGGCCTCGGCCGTTGGCCGATTTTCAGGAAGAGAGATACCGGAGCCGCTTGGCGTCGGCGGTCGCACGCAATTCGGTTTCGGCGTTCTTCATCGCCTTCTGAAGCTTTTCAAAGGCACGCGCCTCGATCTGGCGCACCCGTTCGCGCGAGATGCCGTATTCCTGGCTCAGCTCCTCGAGGGTCTTAGGCTCGTCGGTAAGGCGCCTTTCGGTCAGGATGTGGCGTTCCCGCTCGTTCAAGACGGACATCGACGCTTCAAGCAACTCCCGGCGGTTCTGGATCTCATCGCTCTCGAGAAGCTGCGTCTCTTGATCCTGCGCCGTATCGAGCAGCCAATCCTGCCATTCACCGTCCCCGTCCCCGGTCACCGGCGCATTGAGCGACTGATCTGAGGAGGCCAGACGGCGATTCATTTCGATCACCTCTTTCTCGGACACGGCGAGCTTCTGGGCGATTTCCTCCACCTGCTCCGGATTGAGGTCGCCTTCCTCGAAGGCCTTCATTTCGCCCTTGAGACGGCGCAGGTTGAAGAAGAGTTTCTTCTGCGCGGCTGTCGTCCCGATCTTCACGAGCGACCACGAATGCAGGACGTACTCCTGGATCGAGGCGCGAATCCACCACATCGCGTAGGTCGCGAGCCGAAAGCCCCGCTCCGGATCGAAGCGTTTCACGGCCCGCATGAGACCGACGTTTCCTTCGGAGATGAGCTCGCCGACCGGAAGCCCATATCCCCGATAGCCCATGGCGATCTTAGCGACCAGCCGCAGGTGGCTCGTGACCAGCTTATGCGCGGCCTCGGAGTCATCATGCTCACGCCAGCGCTTGGC
>JAPUJA010000237.1 GCA_027296525.1 Pseudomonadota bacterium
CTACCGCGACGATCTCGACGAGATGCGCGCCGCGATCAGCCCCTACTCGGAGCGGGACGCCGACCGGCTCGGCGACTATTTCGAGGTCATCGAGGAGACCGCCGATATCTTGCGCGCGCTCGCCCTCGAAACGCCGCCCAACCCGGGCGGCGGGGTGAAGGACATTCTGAAGACGCTCCGCATGGGGCGGCGCTTGCGCAAGGCCGGCCCGCACGCGCTCGAAAATTTCGCCAAGCTCATGACCATGAGCGTCGGCGATTACCTCGACGGCTGGTTCGAGAGCGATCCCTTGAAGGGCATGCTCGGCTTTGACGGCATCGTCGGCAATCTGGTGAGCCCCTACCATCCGGGCTCGGCCTATGTCCTGATCCACCACGCCATCGGCGAAATCAACGGCCAAAAGGGCGCCTGGGGCCACGCCATCGGCGGCATGGGCGCGATCAGCGAGGCGATCGCGCGCTCAGGCCGAGCCAAGGGCGTCGAGATCGAGACCGAGGCACCGGTCGCGGAGCTGCTCGTCGAGGGCGGCAAGACCCGCGGCGTCAAGCTCGCCGACGGGCGCGAGGTGACGGCGCGCATCACCGCCGCCAACGTCAACCCGAAGCTCCTGTTTCTGAAGCTCGTGCCCGCCGACGCGCTCAAGCCTGAGGTCAAGCGGCGCATGGAGAACTGGCGCTGCCGCTCCGGCAGCTTCCGCATGAACGTCGCGCTCGGCGAGCTGCCGGACTTTACTTGCCTGCCGGGCACAGACCTTCAAGAGCACCACATGTCGGGCATCTATCTCTGCCCGTCGCTCGGCTACATGGAGCGCGCCTATGACGACGCGAAGGGAGGCGGCTATTCCAAGGAGCCGGCGGTCGATATGCTGATCTCGAGCACGGTGGACGCCAGCCTCGCGCCCGAGGGCCGGCACGTGGCGAGCCTCTTCTGCCAGCATTTCCATCCCGAGCTTTCGGACGGGCGAAGCTGGGTTGATGCCAAGGAGGCGGCGGTCGATACCATCATCGAGACGGTCAACCGCTACGCGCCCAACTCCCGTCATCCATCATCGCGGTGCAGGCCTTAAGCCCGCTCGATCTCGAACGCGAGTTCGGGCTCACCGGCGGCGACATCTTCCATGGCTGCCTCGATCTCGATCAGATCTTTTCACTGAGGCCCATGATGGGCCACGCGGACTACCGCATGCCGCTCAAAAATCTCTATCTCTGCGGCTCGGGCGCGCATCCGGGCGGCGGCGTCACCGGCGTGCCGAGGCGCAACGCGGCGCGCGAGATCATCAAGGACTTCAGAAGGCGCCGGGTTTAGACGCGCCTCAATATCCGACGCGGGAAGCTTCAGCCCCCTTGGAGCGGCGGGAAAATCGAAACCGCATCGCCCGCATTCAAACGGTGCGTCGCGAACGCGCTCGGCCGGACCTGCTCATCGTTGACGGTGATGAGATAGCTGGCTTCGGCGGGCAGGCCGAGCTTCGCCATCACATCGAGAAGGCCCGCGCCTTCGGCCAGATCGAGCTCGGTCTGATTGAAGCCGCTGCCGGCGGGCAGCTTGTGGCGGAGCCGCCCCAGGAGCTTGATCTTGAGTTTCACGCGCTCAACCGGCAATCGGCGGGCAGATGGTGACGCACTCGCCCTCCGCGATCTTGCGGCTGTCATAGGCCTCCGGTGGGACGGCGGCGTCGTTGACGAGCAGAATGTAGAAGCGATCGTCCGCCAGCTCGAGGCGGCGCATCAACTCGCGCGGCGTCATGTTCGCGGGCACGACCATCTCGCCGGATCGCTCGCCGGGCGCAAGAGCCCGTCCCAGACCGCCGAAGAGCTTCACCCTGATCTTCATGGGCTCGCCCCGGCACGGCGCGTCATCGCTTGCCGCGACGGACGCGGCCTGGACGCGAATGTCACCTCGGACGCCGATCCCCTCGTGCCTCGAAGCGCGCGCGCGGCTGAGCGCCTCAGCCGAGCCCGAGCCTCGCCAGCGTCTCCTTGGTCGGCACGCCGTTCTTATCCCAGCCGCGAAGCGTGTAGTACTCAGGCAGCATCTCCGGCAGGCGGTTCACGAGGCCCTTGCCGGTGCCGGACGGCGCCGGCTCCGACAGGATCCGCTTGGGCAGGGTGTCGTCCTTCGCCGTAAGCCCCGCCTTGAGGTTGAACAGGCGCTCGAGGTTCCAGGTGCGCTCGCCCACTTGGGTCATCTTGTCGGCCGTCCAGCCGCCGCCGCAGGCGCCCTCGAGCTGGGCGGCATAGTCATCCAGACCCCAGGCGACGGTGCAGAAGAGGCAGCAGCCACTCGAATCGATCGCGGCGACGACGTTCTGCGAACTCGAGACGACCTCGGCCTTGCCCTCGATCTCCGTCGAGTTGAAGTCGTGCTCGTAAGGATCGGCGCGCAGATGGCAGGCGCCCCGGTTGCTCGTCGCGTAGCCCAAGCCCATGCCCTGCATGGAGCGCCCGTCATAGGCCGCGAATTCCTGGCCCTTGACCGACATCGAGAGGTCCGGATGCTTGTACTTCTTGCACAGAAGCTTCGAGCCCATGCCGATCTCCTTGCCGAAGCCCTCGCCACGGGCGATCAGCTCGGTAATCTGGCAGAGCGCCTCGGCCGAGCCGAATTCGAGCTTGATCCCGCCCGTGTCCTTCTCGGTGATCGCACCGATGTCGAAGAGCTCCATGGCCGCGGCGATCGAGCCGCCGAGCGAGATCGGATCCATGCCATCCTCGTTGCAGAGGAAGCCCGCATAGGTCGCGGCGTCGATGTCGTCGACCCCGACCGCCGAGCCGAGCGCATAGGCCGTCTCATATTCGAGGCCGCCCGAGGCGATCTGGTACTGGGGCTTGTCCTTGACCGAGAAATGCTCCGGGTCGATATGCGAAACCCGCCCGCAGGCGATGGTGCAGGCGAAGCAGGCGCCGTTCGTGATGAGGTTGGTATGGCCGTGCTCGTTCACGGCCTGCATGGCCGCCGGATTGAGCTTCTCCGCGCCCTCGAACTGGACGGCCCGGTTGTTGCGCGTCGGCAGGCTGCCGAAGCCGTTGGTGATATCCATCATCCCGATGGTGCCGTCCTTGCCGAGACCCGCGCGGTCTTCGCTCTCGGCGAGCTTCTTTCGGCACGCGGCGACGGCGGCCATGAACTTCTTGGGGTTGTGGGGCTGAACGCCCTTGGTGCCTCTGACGGCGATGGTCTTCAAGTTCTTCGAGCCCATCACCGCGCCGACGCCCGAGCGGCCCGCGGCCCGGTGCAGATCGTTCACCACGCAGGCGAACCGGCAGCCATATTCGCCGGCACGCCCGATGGAGGCGAGGCGGATCTGCGGGTCCTGATGGCGTTCCTGGACGAGGTGCTCGGTCTCCCACACCGTCTTGCCCCAGAGATCGCCGGCGGCAAGGAGTTGGACGTCGTCGTCCTGAATCAAGAGGTAGACGGGCTTCTTCGCCTTGCCCTCGAAGATGATCATGTCGTAGCCGGCCATCTTGAGCTCGGCGCCGAACTTGCCGCCCGAGTTCGAACACGCGATCGCGCCCGTGAGCGCGCCCTTGGTGATCACCGAGTAGCGCCCGCCGGTCGAGGCCATGGTGCCGGTCAAGGGACCCGTGGCGATGATCAGCTCGTTGCCGGGCGATAAGGGATCGACCTTCGGATCGATCTCCTCGAAGAGGTATTTGCTGGCCAGGCCGCGCTGCCCCATATAGTCCTGAGCCCACTCCATGTTCAGGGGCTCTTTCGCGACGTTTCCCTTGGTGAGATCCACGCGAAGTATCTGCTTCTGCCAACCCATCGGGTGATCTCCTCTCCTCTGAATGCTCCCCTGTCCGCGGCACACCGCCGAACCCACCGACCGGTGGGCGCGGGCCGCCGGACACCTGTTCTTGCGATACTACACCGGTCGCGAGCGCCGGTGAATGGTCTTTATGGGGCTCCCCACGACCGCCCGCGGCCGCCGGCGGCGCAAGCGCCGATGGCGCGCGCGAGCGCCGAAAACGGCCCGTGGCGATCGGGAACTCATCCGGGGCAAGGAGGACCGGCAAGCCGCTAGATCGTCGTCAGCCCCCGGTGATCAGCCGCGCGCCGCGCCCGAAGCTCGCGTAGGCCCAGGCCCAGTTGACGAACACCATGAGCCGGCTGCGGAAGTCGATGAGGAAGTAGATGTGGACGAAACTCCACACGAACCAACCGAGCCAGCCCGTGACGCGTATCCAGCCGAAGTCAGCGACGGCGTGAGAGCGCCCGATGGTCGCAAGCTCGCCGTAGTTGCGGTAACGAAAGCGCATTCGGCGCTTATCCCCCCTAAGCCGCCGGCGGATCAGCCGGGCGACGAACGCGCCCTGTTGCTTCGCGACCGTGGCGAGGCCGGGCAGCGGTTCGCCTTTCTTGGTGAGCGCGCCCGCCGCATCGCCGATGACGAACACATCGGGATAGCCGGGCAGCGAAAGATCGGGCCCGACCTTCACGCGGCCCGCCTTATCGGCCTCGGCTCCGAGCCAGGCCGCGGCGGCGCGCGCGCGTACGCCCGCGCACCAGATGACGCTCGCCGCCTCGATACGTTCGCCGCCCGCCGTGACGCCGTCCCCGTCGATCTTCTCGACGGGAAGATCGCAGCGCACCTCGACCCCCATGCGCCCAAGCGCGCGGTGCGCGTAGCGTGAAAGCGATTCGGGAAAGCCCGCGAGCAGGCGAGGACCGGCCTCGATCAGGATGATCCGCGCCGAGCGCGGGTCGATGGCGTGGAAGTCGCGCGCGAGCGCCCGCTTGGCGAGCTCGGCGATGGCGCCGGCCATCTCGATGCCCGTCGGCCCCCCGCCCACGAGAACGAAGGTCATGAGGCGCCTTCGCGGGGCCTCGTCCTCCGCCGCCTCGGCGCGCTCGAAGGCTTCGAGGATCTGGCTTCGTATCGCGGTTGCGTCCTCGACGGTCTTGAGGTTTGGGCTCAAACGCGCCCATTCGTCGTGGCCGAAATAGCTCGGCTCCGAACCGACGGCGACGATGAGATCGTCGTACGGGATTTCGCGCGCGCGCGTGCGAACGACCTGGCGTTGCGTGTCCACGCCGACGACCTCGTCCATGAGGACGCGGATGTTCTTTTGCCCGCGAAGCACGCTTCGAATGGGAACGGCGATGTCGGCGGGCGAGAGCCCGGCGGTCGCAACCTGGTAGAGCAGCGGTTGGAAGAGGTGGTGGTTGCGCCGGTCGATCAGGGTGATGTCGACGGGTGCACCTTTAAGGTCTTTCGCGACCCGAAGCCCGCCGAACCCTGCACCCACGATGACGACGCGGGGGTAAGAACCGATACGGTCTTCGGCGGGACCATTCCGTTGATCAGCATGTGTTGACATCGTACCGCGTCCCGTAACCCGATCAATGCCGTCTAAACCCCCTCGACCGCGAAGAACGTCGCCTTTGAGGCTTCCTGGCGGATCGCCTTCGGGCCCGCATAGTCCTCCGAGTGATACCAGCGCCTGGCCTCTTCCAGGGAGGGGAATTCGAGCACCACGATGCGCCCGCCCGCCGGCTCGCCCTCGAAGACCACGAGCTCACCGGCGCGCGCCAAGGCCTTCGCGCCGTATTTGGCGAGCACCGGCCCCGCCACCTTGGCATAGTCTTGATAGCGCTTGGCATCCGTCACGTCGATTTCCCCGATCACATAGGCCACCATTGTCCTTACTCCTTATCGCGCGTCCGTTGACGCTCCTTATCGCGCGTCCGTTGACGCTGTGCGTCCGTCGACGATCCCGGTCCCTTTGAGGAAGTTCGCGATCAGCCGCTTGGCTTCGGGAAGCGGGTGAAAGCGATGGACGAGGTGCGGGTGCGTGAGCGCGAAGTACGTCACCATCACCTCCTCCGTCATCTCGGGGTGAAACTGAACGCTCACCCAGTCGCCGCCATAGTCGAGCGCAACGGTCGGGTCGACATCCGTCGAGGCGAGCGATACCGCGCCGCCCGGCGGCTCGACCACGCGCTCCGTATTTCCGTGGTTGAATTCCGAGACCGGCTCGAAATCCTCGAAGAGATAATGGCCCCTCCCGGCCGCGCTCAAGGTGACGGGAATCGAGCCGACGCAACGCCCCGTCTCGACCGCGCCCACGCGCCCGTCGAACATCACGCTCATCATTTGATGGCCGGCGCACACGCCGAGCGCCGGCTTGCCGGTCGCACGATAGCGTTCGAGCCACGCCATGGTCGTGAGCTGCCAGGAAAGCCGTTCATTGATCGAGTGGTAGCTCCCACCGATGAAGACCGCATCCACATCTTCCGGGTCGGGCAGGGCCTCGCCCCTAAAGGCTTGGACGGTGCGAAACGCGATGGCATCGATGAGGCCAAGCTCCCTCAGGCGGTTGCCGAACCACACGGCGTCGTCGGTGGTATCGGCGATCCTGTCGAAGCGCGCGGGATCGAGACTGGGATCGTCGCCGGCGAGCGAAACGAGCAGAACCCGCTTGCGCGCCGAGGCCGTCATGGTTCCGCTCCTTCGCCGGTCAATCGACGATGCCGTTTCCTTTGAGAAAATTCGCGAGCACCCGTTTCGCCTCGGGCAGCGAGTGATAGCGCTCGACGAGATGGGGATGGGTGATGGCAAAATCGATCACCATCGCCTCCTCGGTCGCCTCGGGGTGGAACTGCACGCTCACCCAGTTTCCGCCGTAATCGAGCGCGGTGACCTCGGAGGCCTCGGTCGAGGCGAGCAGCGCGGCCCCTTCCGGCGACGCCACCACATGATCGAAATGACCAAAATGGAACGCCGGCGCGCGGTCATAGCCCTCGAACAGATAATGGCCGCGACCGGCCTCGGTCAGCGCGACGGGGAGCGAGCCGGCGTTGGGCTCCTCGCCGATCCGCTCGACGCGCCCGCCAAGAGCGACACTCATCATCTGATGGCCGCCGCACACGCCGAGCGCCGGCTTGCCGGTCGCGCGATAGCCTCCGAGCCACGCCATGGTGGCGAGCTGCCAGGGAAGCCGATCGTTGATCGAGGGGTAGCTTCCACCGACGAAGATCGCATCCACTTTTTCCGGATCGGGCAGGGCCTCGCCCTCGAAGGCATAGACGGTGCCGAACTCGATCGCGTCGAAGACGCCCAATTCGCTGAGCCGATTGGCGAACCAGACGGCATCGTCGTTGGTCTCGGCGAGGTCGTCGAAGCGCGCGGGGTCGAGACTGTCATCCGAGCCCGCGATCGAGACGAGAAGGACCTTCTTGCGCGCCATGGCTCTCTCCCAATGAGGCCAAACCGATGGACCGCCGCCGCTTGCGAGCGGGGGCGGGGCGCGGAGTGTAACGATCTGGGGGCTTCAGCGAAAGGGCTTCGCGAGGGCTTCGACGCCAAACGAGCGGCCCCTGACAAGCCCTGTACAAGAAAGAAAAATCCACGTTAGATGGGCGCGCCGCGCGCCGCGCGCCGGCTCGGCGGCCCAGACAATGAAAAGCAAAACAGGGAGGGGGATCCATGACCACCCAATCAAGCAAGAAGGTCCAAGCGCTCAAACAGAAGCTCAAGCGCAAGGGCGTGCGCTACGCGATCGCAGGCTATGTGGACATGCACGGGGTGAGCAAGGGCAAAAACGTGCCGATCGAGTATTTCGACCGCATGATGGGGGGCTCGGAGCTCTGCACGGGCGCGGCGCTCGACGGCGTGCCCCAGGAGGTCAACGACGAGGAGGTCTCGGCCCATCCCGATCCCGATTCGGCGATGATCCTCCCCTGGAACCGCGAGGTCGTGTGGTTCGCGAGCGATCTCTGGTGCGAGGGCAAGCCGTTCGAGCCCTGCTCGCGCAACATTCTAAGGCGCCAGCGCGAGAAGGCTGCGAAGATGGGCTTCATCTTCAACCTCGGTATCGAGACCGAGTTCTTCGTGCTCCGCGAGGACGAATCCGGCGAGTATGTGCCGGTGAGCGAGCAGGATAACGTGGACAAACCCGTTTACGACACGCGGCTCATGCTCCACAACTACGGCTGGCTCGACGAGGTGGTCTCGTCGATGAACGAGCTCGGCTGGGGCGTCTTCTCGTTCGACAAGGAGGACACCAACGGGCAGTGGGAAACCGACTTCGCCTATGCCGACGCTCTCACCATGTCGGACCGCTTCACCTTCTTCCGCCTGATGGTCAAGGAGATCTGCCGCAACCACGGGCTGCTCGCGACCTTCATGCCGAAGCCCTGGTCGGATCGCACAGGGAGCGGCGCCCACTACAACATGTCCTTGGCCGACAAGAAGACCGGCAAGAATCTCTTCAAGGACCCGAAGGACAAGCGCAAATGCGGGTTCTCCAAGCTCGGCTATCAGTTCATCGCCGGCATCTTGAAGCACGCCGAGGCCATCGCGGCGATTACCTGCCCGACGGTCAACAGCTACAAGCGTCTCGTCATCCAAGGGAGCATGACGGGCTTCACCTGGGCGCCCGCCTATATCTGCTACGGGGGGAACAACCGCACGAACATGCTGCGTATTCCCTTGGGCGGCGAACGAGTCGAGAGCCGCGCGGCCGATATCGCCTGCAATGCCTACCTCGGCTCCGCCATGATGCTCGCCGCCGGGCTCGAAGGGATCAAGAACAAGATTGACCCCGGCGAGCCGCACATGGAGAACGTCTATGTCAAGACGCCGGCGCAGCTCAAGCGCGAGAAGATCCGAGTCCTGCCGCGCAATCTGGAAGAGGCGATGGACTCTCTCGAGGCCGATCCGTTGAGCGAGAAGGTCCTCGGGCCGGCGATGCTCAAGGCCATCGTCGATTTCCGCCGCCAGGAGTGGAAGGACTACCACAACCACATCTCGGACTGGGAGCGGAAGCGCTATCTGAATTTCTATTGAGTGAAGCGTCGCGCTTAGCGTTCATCCAATTCGATCATCGGATGCTCACTTGATCGATTATTGCAGTAAAATAAAATTATTTGCAGGTCCGTCTCTGCTCTTTAACTAATATTTTCAGATACATATTTATAGATATTGTTCTTGGCTCGACTTCCGTCTTCGAGAAGCGCGGAAATTTCCGAAGACGTTCCAGTTACAAAATCGCCATCCTTGATAGAGGGAATATTTATATTTACGTTCATTATCGCCCCCTCAAGTCCAGCATATGCTTGTTGTGATGCGACACCAAGGTCGCTGAGGGCGTTGGAATTAGATTTGCCAAGAAGTTTCTCTGCCAGTCTCAAAATGGCAAGGCATTCGCTGGCGATGCCGAGAGGTGACTGAACGGCATCCTTGAAGGCTTTCTGTATCGCCTCTTTTCTCGATTTCTTATCTTCCTCAGTCTCTTTTGCCATCTTGAAAGCCGCCATCACACCATTGAAAGCCTCTGTATCGAGG
>JAPUJA010000238.1 GCA_027296525.1 Pseudomonadota bacterium
CCGCGAGCACCGCAACCTCGGTCATGCTGATCGGTTTCGCCTGCGGCTCGCCACTCGCAGGCTGGCTTTCGCAAAAACTCCAGCGGCGAAAGATGCCTTTCACCGTGGGCTTCTTCATCGCGCTGGTGGGCTGGCTCGCGCTGCTCGTTCCCGATCCCTTGCCGCTGCCCGCCGTCTATTTGCTGTTTCTCGCGATCGGTATCGGGAGCAGCGTCGGGATATTGGGCTTCGTGATTGCGCGCGAGCGCGTCGGCGCCGAGCTTAGCGGCTCGGCCTCGGCGATCATCAACACCTGCATCATGGGCGCGGGCGCGTTGTTCCAATATATGATCGGCGCGCTGCTCGACCTGGCTTGGGACGGACGAATGGAGGCCGGCATCCCTGCCTATTCCCCGGACAATTACCAGATGGCCCTTCTGACCCTTCCCGCCGCCGTCGCCATCGCCTTCGGGGCGGCGCTTCTCGTGCGTGAGACCTTCCCGGGCCGAGGCACCGGCTGCGACGGGGTGATGTGATGGACAGGCGGCTCATGGCCCTGTTCGAGGCGGCGCTCGATGCCGCCCGTGCCGAGCACTGCGTCCCGCGCCATCTGCCCGAAGCGCCCGCCGGGCGCACCGTCGTGGTGGGCGCCGGCAAGGCGGTCGCGGCGATGGCCAAGGCGGTCGAGGATCACTGGCCGGGTCCGCTCGAGGGCCTCGTGGTCACGCGCTACGGGCACGGCATCGCGACCCGGCGGATCGAGGTCGTCGAGGCGGGCCATCCGGTTCCGGACGCCGAAGGCATCGCCGCCGCCCGGCGCATCGTCGAGCTTCTCGAGGGCTTGGGTAAGGACGATCTCGCGCTTCTGCTGGTCTCGGGCGGCGGCTCGGCGCTCCTGTCACTGCCGGCGCCGGGATTGACCCTCGAAGATAAGCAGGTGCTGACCACGGAGCTGCTGCGCGCGGGCGCCACGATCCACGAGATCAACACCGTCCGAAAGCATCTCTCGGCCGTCAAAGGCGGGCGCCTGGCGCTCCGGGCCCATCCGGCGAGGCTCGTGAGCCTCATGATCTCGGACGTCGCGGGCGACGACCCCACGGTCATCGCCTCGGGTCCCGGGGTCGCGGACCCGACGACCTTCGCGGACGCCCGCGCCGTGCTCGCGAAATACCGCATCGGCGCGCCTCCCGCGATCGCGCTCCACCTTGCGGGCGCCGGTGAGGAGACGCCGAAGCCGGGCGATCCGCGCCTCGCTTCGGCCGAGACGCGGCTCATCGCGACCCCCTCCATGGTCTTCGCGGCTGCCGCCGAGAGGGCGGAGAAAGAGGGCCTCTCAGCCGTCCTCTTGGGCGACGAGCTGGAAGGCGAAGCGCGCGCTCTGGCGCGAGCTCACGGGGCGCGGGCGCTCGAATATCGGCGCGATCCGAGGGCGCAAACAAAGCCCCGGGTCCTGCTCTCGGGCGGCGAGACCACCGTAACTCTCACAGGCCCCGGCCGGGGCGGCCCGAACGCCGAGTATCTGCTCGCGCTCGCGCTCGCGCTCGACGGCGCGGCGGGGATTCATGCGCTCGCGTGCGATACCGACGGCATCGACGGCAGCGAGGACAATGCAGGCGCGGTGATCGCTCCGGATACCCTTGCGCGCGCGCGCGCTCACGGGCTAAATGCCGCCGAGCACCTGGCGCGAAACGATTCCTACGGGTTCTTCAGCGCGCTCGGTGACCTCGTCGTCACCGGACCGACCCTGACCAACGTCAACGACTTCCGTGCGATCCTGATCGAGCCGCTCTAGAAACCCCCGGCGAGGCGCTCTAAGCTCTGCCCATGCCGCACATTCGCAACGCCAAGATCATCGCCACGCTCGGCCCCGCAAGCTCCACGCCCGAAGCGATCCGGGGGCTGTTCGAGGCGGGCGCCGACGTCTTTCGTCTGAACTTCAGCCACGGCGAGCCCCGGGAACATGCGGAGAGCACCGCCGTGATCCGCGAACTCGAGAAGAACACGGGCCGGCCGATCGGCGTGCTCATGGACCTGCAAGGCCCGAAGCTGCGGATTGGCGCGTTCCGGGACGGAAAAATCGCGCTCGCGGAGGGCGCACCCTTTCGCCTCGACCTCTCGTCCGAACCGGGCGATGCGACGCGCGCCTCCCTGCCGCATCCCGAACTGTTCAGCGCGTTGGGTGCGAACATGGACCTGCTGCTCGATGACGGGCGGATACGACTCACCATCCGCGAGCGCGGCGAGGACTTCGCCGAAACCGTCGTTGTGACCGGCGGGGAACTCTCCGATCACAAGGGCGTCAACCTGCCGGGTGTGGCCCTGCCGGTGCGCGCGCTGACCGAGAAGGATGCGCGCGACCTCGATTTCGGTTTGACGTTGGGGGTCGATTGGGTCGCCCTCTCCTTCGTCCAGCGGCCCGAGGACGTGGCGGAGGTGCGCGAGCGGATCGCGGGGCGCGCCGCCCTCATGAGCAAGATCGAGAAGCCCGCGGCGCTCGAACGGCTCGACGAGATCATCGCGCTTTCCGATGGCATCATGGTGGCGCGCGGCGACCTCGGCGTCGAGCTCGCGCCCGAGGAGGTGCCCGGCGTCCAGAAACGGATCCTGCGCGCGGCCCGGCGCGCGGGCAAGCCGGTCGTCATCGCGACCCAGATGCTCGAATCCATGATCTGGGCTCCCGCGCCGACCCGCGCCGAAGCCTCCGACGTCGCCACCGCCGTCTATGACGGGGCCGACGCGTTGATGCTGTCCGCCGAGTCCGCGAGCGGCAAACATCCCCGCGGCGCCGTCGAGATGATGAACCGCATCATCGAGAAAGTCGAACAAGACCCGCTCTATCGCAGCCTGATCATGGCCGAAGGCCAGGTGCCCGAGGAAACCACGGCGGACGCGATTACGCTCGCGGCCAAACAGGTCGCCAAGACGATCAAGGCGCGCGCCATCGTGAGCTACACGACATCGGGCTCGACCGCCGTGCGCGCCTCGCGGGTTCGGCCCGAGGTCCCGATCGTCGTGCTCACCCCCTCGCTCGCGACCGCCCGGCGGCTCGCCACCGTCTGGGGCGTGCATTGCGTGCACACCGAGGACGCCACCGACTTCGACGACATGACCGCGAAGGCGATCGCGACCGCGCGGGACCTCGGCTTCGCCGAGACGGGCGAAAGCATCGTGACGACCGCGGGCGTTCCCTTCGGCACGCCCGGCACGACCAACGTACTGCGAATCGCCATCGTCTGATCGGATCCCGCGACGACGCGCTAGCCCGTATCGAGCTCCGAACTCAGCAGATCGGAGACCACCATGCAGCCCGGCGAGTGGGTGATGCAAAAGGGCAACGCCGCGCGCTCGAGGGCGACCTGCGGGGTCACGCCGCAGGCCCAGAAGACCGGCATCTCGCCCTCATGGAGCGCCACGGGATCGCCGAAATCGGGCTGGCCGAGGTCCGCGATGCCGATCGCTTGCGGATCGCCGTAATGGACCGGCTCGCCGTGAGCCAACGGGAAACGTGCGGTGATCGCCGCCGCTCGTTCGGCGTCGGCCGGCATCAGCGGGCGCATCGAGACGACCATCCGGCCGGCGAACGGCCCGGCGGGAGTCGTGTCGATATTGCTGACATACATGGAAACCCGCACGCCCATCTCGACATGACGAAGCGGCAGCCCCGCCGCCGCGAGCGCCTGCTCGAAAGTGAAGGAACAGCCCAGCACGAAGGTGACGAGATCGTCCCGCCAGAGATCCGAAACCGCGACCGGTTCGTCGACGAGCCGGCCGTCACGGTAGACGCGATAGCGCGGCAAGTCCGTTCGGACGTCGAAATCCTCCGCGAGGGTGGGGAGACCGGGATCGCCGAGGCCTGAGATCGCCAGCAGTGGACAGGGGCGCGGATTGCGCTCGCAATAGATTGCGAAATCTTGTGCGTGTTGGGCCGGCAGGACGACCAGATTGCCTTGCACATAGCCGGGCGCGAGGCCCGACGTCGGCCCGACATGCCGGCCCGAGCGGATCGCGCGGCGGATCGCGGCGGGCGATGACGCCGGGCCGAACTCCTCAGCCATCCGGGTCATATCGCGAAGGATGCGGCGCTCGAGCCCGTTTTGGCAAGGACCCGCAAATTGGCGCGCGCCGGTCGGCTCAGGCCCCGATCCCCTTGAGTTTTTCCGTCAACTTCCGGACGTAGGATTTGGGGCCCGGCATGTGGGGGTTGACCTCCAGCGCCTTCTCGAACGCGTGCAGCGCCTCTTCCTCTCTCTTCATGCCGAGATAAACCAGACCGAGGCCCGACAAGGCGCCGAAGTGGCGCGGTTCGAGCGCCAGGGTCTGTTGGATGTCGTAGATCGACTCCTCGTAGTTGCCCATGAGGTAGTGAAGCGTCGCGCGCTTGTTCCACGCCTCCGACATGCCGGGCGCCAGCTCGACCGCCATGTTGAAACTGACGAGCGCCTGCTCGAAAGACCCGGTCGCCATCGCTTGGGTACCGTTTGCAAGCAGCTCTTGAACGCGCGAATCATCGATCGCGCCCCAGATCTGCCAGATATTGAACTCGATTTCGCGGGCCTGCGCCTGGCTGAGATCAACGGATTGGAGCCTGTCGAAGAGTGGATTGAGTCTGAGATCACCTTGATCGGCCATGACGGTGGCCGCCATGCTCAGACAACAGACGCCCGCAAAGGCCAAAAGGAATCGCCGCATGAGAATGATTCTAGGCCGCGACGGCGCGCGTGCCAAGTCGAAGACGTTTCGGCCTCGTTCAATTCTGCTTGTGCGTGGTCGGCGACGCGCGCTCGATGCCAGCCAAGGCGATCGGAACCGGACCGCCACCGGCCCAATCCAGAAGCTCCACCACGTGCAGAACCGGAACGCGCGCCGCGCCTGAGATTTGGATGAGGCAACCGATATTTCCCGTGGCGACGACGTCGGGCGAGACGCTCTCGATATGGCCGACCTTGCGGTCGCGAAGCGCGCGGGCGAGGGAAGGTTGCAGCAGATTGTAGCTCCCCGCCGAACCGCAACAGAGGTGCCCCTCTGGGATGTCGATGACCTTGAATCCCGCTTGTTGAAGAAGCGCCTTGGGTTGCTCCGAGACGCCTTGACCGTGCTGCAACGAGCAGGCCGACTGGTAGGCGACCGTGAGCGGCGCGCGCGCGTGCGTTTCGCCGACCTCCAGGGTGGCGAGCAGCTCGCTCACATCCCGCGTCAATTTCGCGATCCGCTCCGCCTTCGCCGCCCATTCGGGCTCGCCGCGAAGCAGGAAGCCGTAGTCCTTGAGCATCGTGCCGCAGCCCGAGGCGTTCACGATCACCGCGTCGAGGCCCCCGCCTTCGATCTCTCGCGTCCACGCGTCGATGTTCCGCTTGGCCCATCGCCGCGCCTCCTGCCCTTGGCCGAGATGGTGGTTGAGCGCGCCGCAGCACCCGCCGCCTTCGGCCAACACGACCTCGCAGCCGTTGCGGTTAAGCAGCCGGATGGTCGCGGCGTTGATCTGAGGGGCCAGCACCTGTTGCACGCAGCCGGCGAGCAGCGCGACACGCATCCGCCGCTCACTTTCCGCGGGAAAAACGCTGCGCCGATCGTGAATTTTCGGCGATGACGGAACCGATGGCGCGAGCGCCGCCAGATTTCGAAGCGCGTCGGGAAGGGCCGCCGAAAGGGCCCGAATCAGCGGCACGCCAAGGAGCGCCAGACGAAAGAGGCGCGGCCTCGGAAGCAAGCGCCCCAGCATTCCTCGGAACATCCGCTCGCCGAGCGGACGGCGGAAGGTTTTCTCGACATGCTGGCGCGCGAAATCGATCAGATGCATGTAGTCGACATCCGCCGGACAGGTGGTCATGCAGCCGAGACAAGAGAGACAGCGATCGAGATGCGTCACCACCTGAGGCGACGCCGGCCGCGCGTTCTCGAGCATATCCATGATCAGGTAGATCCGGCCGCGCGGACTGTCGAGCTCATCGCCGCGGAGCAGGAAGGTCGGGCAGGTCGCCGTGCACAGGCCGCAATGGACGCAGCTTCTTAGGATGCGCTCCACGTTCTTGAGCTCGGGATCGGCGAGCTGGGCGATCGAGAAATTCGTCTGCACGGGGCCCGTCCGTCGCGCTCAGACGCCGTTATACATACGGCCTGGATTGAGCACATGGCACGGATCGAAGCTCTGCTTCGTCCGCGCCGTGAGCGCCGCGAGCGCGTCGTCTTGCGGCTGGAACACGGGAACGCTCCGCCGAACCGTCTCGGGCGCCCGAACCAAGAGGGCGTGGCCGCCGGCCTTCCCGAGCGCGCCGCGCACCCCGGGCTCGCCCGCGTCCTCAGCCCCTTCGACGGAAAGCCAGATGAGGCCCCCGGCCCAATCGTAGTAAGGACGGGCCCCAAGCTTCTCCGGCAGGCGCGCGACCAGGACCGCCGCCTCGGCCGGCGGCACGCACAGGCGCCAGACCGCCCGCTCCGGTTCGTCCGCGAAATAGGCCAGATCACGTATCTCACGCCAAAGGAGCGCCGAGTTTTGCCCGTGCAGCTCCTCGAGCGGCCCGGTCCCATTGAAGGCCTCCCGCAACGCGCCGCACCGCGCCAAAACCGACGGGCCGAAGCCTTCGACGCGCAGCGCCGTGACCGCTGCGTTCGCGCCCGACAGATAAGCGACCCTCGAGCGGGCGGCGAGAGAGGCCGGAAGATGCGCGGCGCCCGACACTTCATGGGAGCTGTGCATGGCGCGCGCGAGCGCCTCGATGGCCTCGCCGTCCGATAGACCGAAGATCAGGACGGTGCGCGTCTTCTCGGGCGCCGGTGTGACCTTGATCGTGATCTCGGTCATCACGGCGAGCGTGCCATGGGAGCCCGCAAGCAGCTTGCAGAGATCGTAGCCCGTGACATTCTTCACCACCCGGCCGCCCGCCTTGAAGACCTCGCCCCGGCCATTCACCGCCTTGACGCCCAAGAAATGATCGCGCGCGGCAAAGGCCTTCACCCGTCGGGGGCCCGAGAGATTGCAGGCCATGACGCCGCCCAGCGTCGCGCCCCCTTCCGGCAGACCGTAGAGGGATCCAAGGTCCGGTGGCTCGAAGGCGAGCTGCTGGCCGTGCTCGGCGAGCGCGGCCTCGACCGCCCCGAGCGGGGTCGCCGCCTCGGCGGTGAGCACGAGCTCTTCCGGCTCATACGCCTGGAGCCGGGAGAGCCGGGAAACGTCCAGGACGACGTCCGCCGCGACCGGCCGGCCGAGCGAGCGCTTCGTCCCGCCGGCCCGCACCTCGAGCTTGCGTTCGCCGCCGATCGCCCAGGCAATTGCCTCGCCCACCTCGCCAGGATTGCCCGGAGAAATGACCTCGGCCATCAGAAGCGCGGCAGGTCAGGAAACGGCAACGCGCCTTGATGAACGTGCATCTGCCCGAGCTCGGCACAGCGGCGCAGCTTTGGAAACACCTTGCCCGGGTTGAGCAGCCCGCCGGGGTCGAAGGCGCATTTCACCCGCTGCTGCTGGTCGAGGTCGACCGCGCTGAACATGAACTCCATGAGGTCGCGCTTCTCCACGCCGACGCCGTGCTCGCCCGTGAGCACCCCGCCGACATCGACGCACAGCCTCAGGATCTCGGCGCCGAGTTCCTCGGTCTTGGCAAGCTCGCCGGGCTGGCTGACGTCGTACAGGATGAGCGGATGCAGGTTCCCGTCGCCCGCGTGGAACACATTCACGACACGAAGCCCGTACCGTTTCGAAAGACCCTTGATTCGACCGAGCACCTCGGCCAGACGCGCGCGTGGAATCGTGCCGTCCATGACATAGTAATCGGGCGATATCCTGCCCGCGGCCGAAAAGGCGGCCTTGCGTCCCGCCCAGAAGCGATCCCGTTCGGCCTCATCGCGGCTCACCCTCACCGAAACCGCGCCTTTTTCGTTTGCGATCGCCTGAACGCGGCCGACGAGATGTTCGACCTCGACCTCGGGCCCGTCGAGCTCGGCGATCAAAAGCGCCTCGACATCGAGGGGATATCCGGCATGCACGAAGTTTTCCGCCGCCTCGATCGCCAGTTCGTCCATGATCTCGAGCCCGGCCGGAATGATGCCCGCGCCGATCACGGCCGCGACGCACGCGCCCGCCTGCTCGACCGTCGGGAAGCCGATCAGCATGGCCTTGGCGCTCGGCGCCTTCGGGAGAATACGAACGGTGACTTCCGTGACGACCGCGAGCAGACCTTCGGAGCCCGCAAGCAGGCCCAGGAAATCATAGCCCTCCGCCTCCATGTGCCGGCCGCCGACGCGCACGACATCGCCGCTCATCAGAACCGCTTCCAAGCCCAGGATGTTGTTCGTCGTCAGACCGTATTTGAGGCAGTGCACGCCGCCCGAATTCTCCGCCACATTGCCGCCGATACTGCAGGCGAGCTGACTCGAGGGATCCGGGGCGTAGTAAAAACCATCGGCTTTCACCGCCTCGGTGATCGCGAGATTCGTCACTCCCGGCTGCACAACGACGCAGCGGTTGGGATAATCGATATCGAGGATGCGGTTGAGCTTGGCGAGCCCAAGCGTCACCCCGTCCGCAAGCGGCATGGCCCCGCCGGAAAGCCCGGTCCCGGCGCCCCGCGGCACGACCTTCGCGCCGATCCGCTGGCAGAGCTTGAGAATCCGGACAACCTGCTCGGTCGTCTCGGGCAGGGCGACCACCATCGGTCGCTGGCGATGGGCGGTAAACCCGTCGCACTCATAGGCCCGAAGCCGCTCGGCATCGGCGATCACCGATTCCGCGCCGACGATCCGGCTCAGCTCCTCGGTCACACGCACGGCTTGGGCGAGGACCGCCGGATCCGGTTCAGGCATCCGCATGATCACGCAAACCTTCTGGCTCGAACCACCGCTCCGATCACGGCGCTCTCATGACAAAGGATAGTGTGTCTTGAGGAGCAAAGCGTCAATCCCGCCGCGACTTCCGGGGGACGGCGCCGGCCATGCGGAAAAGCAGGCACGCGCCTTAAGGGACGCGCTGGCAATCGAGAGAGCGGACTAACCCTGGCGTGCCTTGAAACGCGGGTTGCGTTTGTTAATGACGTAGACTCGCCCCCTGCGGCGGACGATCCGGCAGTCCCGATGCCGACGCTTGGCGGATTTCAGTGAATTGCGGACCTTCATGGCATCGGCTTTTGTGGCATGGCATCGGCTTTTGCGGGCTACGAACGGCACGAAAGATAGAAAGACCTTGGCCCGCTGTCAATCGGAGCCTTTCGCCGACACCCCTTGAAATTTGCGCGCGTAGATCCGGTAGACCGCGAGCCCGCCGCTGGCAAAGGCCTTGAGGCGCCAATCCCAAAGGTCGATCTCGTTGACCACGGCCTCCGCCATGGGCTTGTCCATCTGCTCGGGGTTGAGCCCCTTGCAATAGGTTTCAATCGTCTCACGCAGGAGAGAGACATATTCGTCGGTGATATCCTTGACGATCGGCACCTCGAAGCCGAGCTTCTCGAGGCAGGATTGTGTCTTCGCGGCCGTCCAGGGCTCAGGGCGTTCGGGTTCCGCGCCGAGCCATTTCTCCACCGCATCGCCGGGATTGTCCTCGGACGCCAGCAGGAAATCCGTCATCACGAGCTGGCCGCTCTCGCGCAAGGCCCCATGAAGCGCGGCGAAAATCTTCTCCTTGTTCGGGTAGCGGAAGAACCGCTCCTTGGAGAAGGCGGCGTTGAATGATCCGAATGCTGAGAAATTCGGCTTCTTCGGGTCGAACAGCTGCATCGGTGTCTTCTTCGCCATGCCGGCCATGGTCGAGAGCTCCGTCGCGGCGTCCACGACGTCGGGCGAGATATCGAGCCCCGTGACCCACGAGCCCGTCTGGGCGGCGATGGCGCACGCCGCACCACCAAGACCGCTCCCGATCTCCAACAAGGTCATCTTCGAGTTCAGGCCGAGCGGTGCAACCATCTCGAGCACGAGCCGCCGGCCACCGGGTGTGTCGAACCCCGTGCCCCACAAATATTCCTGAACCACAACCTGCGGATCGGCCCAGAGCGACGCCTTCCGTTTGCTGATCGCCAACGGATCGGGTAGGGCTATCTTCGTTTCGTCTTCCGCCGCGTCCGACTCCTCGGATGGATCGGCATCCACCTCGGAAGGCGTGAATTTATACCCCTCCCACCAGGCACGAAAACGCGTCTTGAACCGGGCGATCTGTTCCGGTTCAAGCAGCTTACGCGGTGCCACGCGCGGCGCCACGGCGATGATCTTCGCGAGCATGGCCATGAGGCAATTCGTTCCCGGCCCGTCCTGCGGGCACAGCTGCGCCAAATTAGCCGGCCAATTGTCGTCGCGAGCGATTAACGATCTCTAAACCACGGCGGCGGCCGGGATCGCGGGTTCCGGAATTAACCCTTTGAAATGCAATGGAAAATTGAAATGCAATGGAAAATATCGATGAGCCCCGTCGCCCAGTGAGTGAAGTGCGATCCTGCCGCCTCCGCCGACACCGGATAAGGAGGCGAGAGCCGGCCGGGGGGACCCTAAAATCGAACGGCTCCGACCACGCCTTTTTCAGGCGGCCCGGAAATCGGCCGCCGCCCGACCCGAGAAGGGCAAGCGGCGGCCTCGATCGGCGAACCGGCGCCTCGAACCTAGGTGTGCGACTCGGTCGGGATGCCGGCGATCTCGCGGACGAATTTTGCCCAGTCCGCGCGGTCGTAATGCTGATAGACGAGCTCGGAGATGAAGTAGCGCGGGGTCGCGTTGACGTTCTCGAACTGGCCGACCCGATTGGCGTGCGAGCCGCAGGTCAGATCATAGACGAAGTTGAAGAAACGGTTCTTCTCGCGCGCCGTCACGCCCGTGCCCGGCAGGAACTCCTCGAGCTTCTCCGCGAATTCGGGGTGGTCCCACACCGCGCTCGGAAAGCGCGAGACGATGCCTTGGCCGCAGAGATCCTTGAGCAGATATTGAATCCGCGGATAGTTCTCGATCGAGTAGAGCCGGCCCGCCGTGACCGTCGCCGGATGAGGCGTGATGACGCCGTTCCAGTCGACCGCTTCCTCGATGGAAGCCAGCACGAAGGAACGGGTCGCCGCCGCATAGAGAATGACCTCGGTGACCGAATTGCGCACGCCCTGATTGCCCTCGGTGCCGAGAATGTCGACGATCGCCTGGGCGCAGCCCGCGAAGATCTGCGCCCGCACCGCGAGCCGCGCGAGAATGTGCCAGAGCGCGTGGGCGCAGCTCTCGAAATAGAGCCCGAGCAGGTTGATGTTGCGCGCGCTGAACAGGTATTCACGCGGAATGAACACCTTGTCGAACATGATGTAGTTGTCGACCTCCTCACCGCGCACGTCGAGGGGGTGGTCCTCAGGGTTCGCGTCGTTCAGTGCAAGAGGCTCGCGCATGAGGAGCGTCAGGTTCTCGGAATCGACCGGCACACCGGCCCAGATCGCGGCGTCCTCGCCCAGGCCCTTGCCCAAGGTGGTCGAGAGGGTGAAGAAATGCGCGATGTTGCCGATGCTGCCCGCAACCTTGCTGCCGTAGACGACGATGCCGTCGTCCCGGTCCTCGATGATGCGCAAGCGGCCAGGCTTCTCGTTCGGCGGAATCCGCCGGTCGGACTGGGCGTCGGCGATCAAGTCGGTGCTGTAGATATTGTGCTCGCTGCTGAACTTCGCATAGTTCCGGACGTTGTCGGCGAACTCCTTGTTTTCCTTCTCGATCCGGTCGATGGTGGCGAGAAAGCCGATCGCCATCATCGCGCCGTAATCGGGCGGGCGGCCGTACATGCCGAGCGTCGTCCGGGTCGTCTCCTCGATGCCCTTGAACTTGGCGTAGAGATGCTCTTTCGTCGTCGGCACCTGCCAGCCGATCGCCTTGCGCTTGCCCGTCTCCTTGTCGACAAACGTCATCACATCGCGGGTCTTGGGGCCGAACTGCTTGTCATGCAGCTCGGCGATGCGATCGACCGTATGACGCAGCGTCGGATGGGTCGTCACGTCGTCGATGAAGTCGCCATTGTGATCGACCACCCGACGCCCGTCACGCAGGCTTTCCCGGTATTGATCGCCATTCATCAGGTAGGGTTCCGTGCCCTTGGCAAGCGCCTCCTTGAGCTTCTTAAGTCCTAAGTCCGTCGCCATGTCTCTCTCCTTATCCGTTGTGACGCCCGGGTGGGCACCGCCTCTGATATTCCGTTAGCGGTCGATGACCGCGATGGCCTCGATTTCAATCAACAATCCTTCATAGGCGAAGCCCTCGACCCGCACGGCGGTCGCCGCGGGGCCAGGATCGGGAAGGTATTCGAGGCGAACCTTCGTCATCTCCTCCCAAAAGTCGGTGATGTCCGAGCCCGCGCCCTTGAAGTGGTAGTAGGTGTTGAGCTTCACCACGTCGCTCAAATCCGCTCCGCCTTCGTCGAGCACTTTCTTGATGAACTCGAAGACATTGCGCGTCTGGGCCGCGATGTCGCCCGCATCCACCGTGCGTCCCTTTTCGTCGGACGAGATCTGACCGCCGCAGAAAACCACGTTGCCGGTCTTCCAGCCTTGGGAGAACGGCACCGGGATGCTCCAATCCCAGCGGCCCTCGGGCATCAAGCGCTGCTTGTTTGGATCGATCACCGCGATGCCCTCGGCCTGGATCAGCGCGCCCGGGATGGGCAGGCCCTTGACCCGCACGCCGGTGCCCGAGGCCGCCGGGGTCGTAAAATATCTCATCCGCACCTCGGTCATCTTCTCCCAATATTCGGTGACCTCGGCGCCGTCTTGCGCGTCGGGCTGGCGGTAGCAGGTGTTGAAGCGCAGGAGATCGCTCATCTCGGCCCCGGCCGCGCGCAGCACGCTCTGGACGTTGCCGAAGACGTTGGCGGTTTGGACGCCGATATCGCCGGGGCCGACGAGCGCACCGTTTGCATACGCCGAGATTTGGCCGCCGACGAAGACGATGTCGCCCACCCGCCAGCCGTGGGAATAGGGCTCGGAGCCACGCCAGTTCCAATGATCGGCCGGTGCGATATGCTGTTTTTCGACGCCGACGGCGGCGACCGCGTCGATCTCCAGAAGCAGCCCCTCATAGGCAAGCCCGGTGACGCCGACATCGGTCGTGACCGGACCCGGCGCGGTGAAATATTCACGCCGCACGGCATTGAGCTCGCCGAGGAAGGCGGTGAGCCCGTCCTCGGGCCCATCATAGCAGTAATAGGTGTTGATCTTGACGACGTCGGAGAAGTTCGCGCCCGCCTCGTCGAGCACCTTGCGGATGAATTCCATGACGTTCCGCGTCTGGGCCGCGACGTCGCCCGCATCGATCGTGCGGCCCTTGGCGTCGGCCGAAATCTGACCGCCGACGAAGACAAGATTGCCCGTTTTCCAGCCCTGGGAGAGCGGGACCGGGATGCTCCAATCCCAATGTCCCTTGGGCATCAGGCGCAACTTGGTCATGTTTCAGGATTCCTTCCGTCCTTATCGCTTGGAAAGCCAGGCCCGTCGCAGCCTCAACCGCGGAGCGGGATCGCGTCTTCGGCGAGTTGCGAGATGCGCGCTTCCTTGTAAGGCAGCTTGTCGACCCGGGGCTTGTACTTTCCTTGATCGACCAGCTTTCTCACATGTTTGGCGCAGTCTTCCATGGTGCAGAACCAGACCTTCCCGATCTTCTGCATCTCCTCGATCATCTGGGCGATATATTCCATCCGCGCCGGACGGCCGGATACGAACGGGTGCCAGCAAGCCTCCCAATAGCCCTTCGCCTTCCACATGACGTCAAACTCCGACATGTACACCTCCGTCGCCTCGCGGGGCGACTTGATCGGCATGAGGTAGTCGAGATCGGCGTTGTGGACATAGTGCGGCCAGTCGTCCATCGGCCAGTTGATCGGCAACTCCACCAATTCACGGCCTGAGCGCGCGCGTATGATGTAGGGCACGTCGTCCGCCAGGAGAGAGGAGTCGTATTGGATTCCCAACTCGGTCAATATTTCGCTCGAATGCTTCGAGTACGCCGCCCAGGGCTGGCGGATGCCGCGGGGCTTTTGGCCCGTGAAGCGCTCGATCACCTCGAAGGTTCGCTGCGTCCAGTAATACTCGCGATCGCGCGTCGATAGGTTCGCCAACTCATGCATGTAGCCGTGATGGGCCACCTCATGCCCGCCCTTGAGCATGCGCTCGACCGCCTTGGGATGCTCCTCGACGCACCAGCCCGGCACGAAGAAGGTGACCGGCACGCCGTAAGCCTCGAACATGTCGCAAATACGCGGGACCGCGACCTCGGGCCCGTAGCGCAGATAGGACATGGTCGAGACGCGGGTCGCGGCGTCGTCGGGATGCGCGATATGCAGGATGCTGTCGGCATCCATATCAAAGGTGTAGTTCACCGCGACGTTCGCCCCGCCCGGCCACGGGATCGGGTTCTTAATCATCTTCCACTTCGACCTTGCCGTCTTTTTAGGCTTTGCCATCTTTCGACCTCCCTCTGAACGAATTATCCTTTTTTCACGAGCCTGCCGCCCGCCTCAACCGCCTCCAGCGCTCTCCAACGGAGCGCCAAGGTGACGGTATCGGCCGTCGTAATAGAGCAGCGGCGTGACCGCATCCGCACCGTCGGCCGACCGAACATCCCGGACATCGCCCAGAATGAGGGCGTGATCGCCGCCCTGGAATGTCTCGGCAACCTGGCAATCGACATGATGGTGCGCATCACGCACCATGGGCGAGGTTTCCGCGCTCACTGGATTGACGCCCGGATCATCGCCTCCGGCGCCGCCCCGGAGCCGGTCGTCCGTGTAATCCTCAAGAAATTTGGGCTGTCCGGGGGCGGCGCCGAAGTGCGCGATGTCGACCTGGAAGTCCGAGAGCAGGCTGATGCCGAAGTAACCGACCTCCTCGATCGCCTCGACGCTCGCCGTGTGGCGCGAGAGGCAGACGATCACGCGGGGCGGATCGAACGAAACCAAATTAAAGGTGTTGATGGTGAGGCCCCAGGGCCGGCCGTCGAGCCAGTTGGTCACGAGCGCGACGCCATTGGGGAACTGGCGCATCATTCGGCGGATCCGATCCTTTCTCGCGGCGTCAACGCCCATCGCCGTTCCCACCGTTTTCGCCGTTCCCGTTGCTTTCGCCATCCGGGTCCGACTCCTCCCATTTCAGAAGGCTCTTGTAGAGACCGAGGCCGATCATCGGCTCGACCGATGCGATCTCGGGCGAGCTGTAGCAATGCTCGTCGAGAAAGTGTTTGAGCTCATCCGGGTCTTCGCACACGACCTCGACGAGGAGATCAAATCGGGCCGCCACCCGCATCACGTAAACCGTCTCGGAACGGTCGCGGAAATAGGCGGCGATCCGTTCGGGCGCGACTCCCGGCGCGAGCTTGATGCCCATCATCGCCCAGGAGGAATAGCCGAGCGCGACGGGATTCACCACGGCGATGAAGCGCAACAGCTTGTCGTTCCGCATCTGCCTGACCCGGGCCCGCACCGTTCCCTCCGAGACCCCGAGCTTGCGCGCGATGGTGGCGAAGGGGCGCCGGCCATCCTCTTGCAGCATCACGATGATGTCTCGATTGAGCCCGTCGATTGCGGCGGCTGG
Organism: Pseudomonadota bacterium; assembly: GCA_027296525.1. Lineage (GTDB taxonomy): Bacteria > Pseudomonadota > Alphaproteobacteria > UBA828 > JAPUJA01 > JAPUJA01. The sequence goes on from JAPUJA010000238.1 coordinate 15,489, forward strand.
GTCGGGCTTGGCGATCCCCTTCGCGCCGCCCGGAGGCGCGACGCTCGGCAAATCGGCCGCGCGCGAGATGCCGCCGACCCGGCTCGTCGCCCACATCGCGCCGCCGCTCTTCGTGCGGCTTCTCGTCAAAGGCTCTCTCCCTCTCGCGCGTTTTTCTTGATTCTTCGCGCCAAAAATAGCGTATCCGCAGGAAATCCGCGTGATCGCTACGAAATGGATCGTATTGGAGGTTCTTTTGCCACGCAATCGAAAATTTTAACGGGCGGCCCGCTGGAGATCGCGTCGACTCTCATGGCGTCATGCGAAATTTTGATCCCTATTGCCAACGCCACCGTTTCGACGCAACGTGCCGGCGATCTCGAATAGCCACGGATAAAGGCGCGGCTCCGGGCCGGCGGAGCGTCGCACGCGAACGGATGACCGCCAAATACTCGATCTTCTCTCTGATCCGGAACGCGCTCAGCTATCACGAGAATTGGCCGCGCGCCTGGCGCAGCCCCGAGCCGAAGTCGGCCTACGACGTGATCATCGTGGGCGGGGGCGGCCATGGGCTCGCGAGTGCCTACTATCTCGCCAAGGAGCACGGGCTAACGAACGTCGCGGTCCTCGAGAAGGGCTGGCTCGGCGGCGGCAACACGGGCCGGAACACGACCATCATCCGCTCGAACTACCTTTGGGACGAGAGCGCCGCGCTCTACGAACATTCGTTGAAGCTGTGGGAAGACCTGTCGAGCGAGCTCAACTTCAACGTGATGCTGAGCCAAAGAGGCGTTCTCAACCTCGCGCACAATCTGCACGACGTTCGGGAAGCGATCCGCCGGGTAAACGCCAACCGCCTGAACGGGATCGACGCCGAGTGGCTCGATCACCATCACGTCAAGACGTTCTGCCCGATCATCAATGTCTCGCGCGAGGCGCGTTACCCGGTGATGGGCGCGACGCTTCAGCGCCGCGGCGGCGTCGCGCGCCACGACGCCGTCGCCTGGGGCTTCGCGCGCGGCGCGGACGCCAGGGGCGTCGACATCATCCAGAACTGCGAGGTCACGGCACTGCGCCGCGGGCGCGAGGGCGTCACCGGGGTCGAGACAACGCGTGGCGCCATCCGCGCGGGCAAGGTGGCGATCGCGGTGGCCGGACACTCCAGCGTGCTGGCGGCGATGGCCGGTTTGCGCCTGCCGATCGAGACGTACTCGCTACAGGCGCTGGTGTCGGAGCCCATGAAACCGGT
>JAPUJA010000239.1 GCA_027296525.1 Pseudomonadota bacterium
GCCGGCGTCTCCCGCTCCGGCCCGGGGAGCCCGGCAAGCGAATGCACCGGCCGGCCAGGGGGCGTCCCAACAGGGCGAAGCGCCGAACGCCCGCGGCGCGTCGGCCGCGCGCGCCGTGAGCCCGGGACAACCCGCGATCCCCTCGGGCGCTCCCCCGCGGGCGCCGGAGATCGGAGGGCTCCGAGCCACAGCCACCGTGACGACACCTCAAGCCACGACCCCAAGCCCGTCGTCGAACGCGCCGCCCGCGCCGCTCACCACGACGATGGCCGAGGCGCTCTTACCGGGGCGAGCCTGGGCCAACCTCGCCGAGGCGGTGGCGGCGCTCGAACGACAGAGCACCGATCACGCGCTCCGGTTCACCAAGGAGAGCATTCCGCGCCCCGACACGAACCTGGCCACGACGATGCAAGCGGCGATCACCGCGCTCGATCGGGGCGATTTCCGCGGATGGCTGGGCGGGCGGGCCGGGCGCGCGCTCGGCCCGGCGGGCCGCGCCGAGCTCATTGCCGAGCTGGCGCGTGAATTCGGTCAGTTCGTGCGCCTTGCAAACGACGTCGAACCCGGGCAATGGCGCCTCTTCCTGCTTCCGTTGTTCGACGGCAATGAATGGCATCCCATCCGCTTCTTCTCCCGCCAGCAGGGCCAGCAAGACGACGAGAACGAGGGCTCTTCCGCGGGCAAGCGCTTCATCGTCGAAGTAGAATTGACACGGCTCGGAGCCATCCAGCTCGACGGATTGGTCAATGCCAATCGTTTCGATCTCATGGTGCGAAGCCGCCATCCCATCGCGGCCGCGGCACAACGCAACATCGAGAAGATCTTCCAGGAAGCCTTGGAACTGAGCGAGGTCGCGGGCCGGCTTCAATTTCAGGTGGCCGCCGAATTCCCCGTCGATCCAACGAGGGAACGCGCCGGCGAGGTCGACGCGGCAATTCTCGTTTGAACGTTTCCGCGCGTCAGGCCGGACGAAGGCCTCGGAGCGCGCGGGCCGCCTCGTGGATCACCGACCAGGCGCTCGCGAAGATCAACCCGGATATCGTGGCGCCAACCACCAGATCGGGCCAATAGGAGCGGGTGGCATACACCCCGATTCCCGCGGCGATCACCCCGAGGTTGCCGAGAGCGTCGTTGCGGCTGCACAGCCAGACCGAACGCAGGTTGAGGCTTTCACCGCGAAAAAAGAAGAGCAGCGCCGCACACAACATGTTGACCGCGAGTGCCGTCGCCCCGACGGCGCCCATCGTCATGGGATGCGGCAAGGCGGACTCCCCGCTCAAACGATAGGCCAGTCCGACGAGAACGGCGATGCCGAGACCAGCCATGATCACGCCCTTTGCGAGGGCGGCGCCGGCCTGCCAGCGCCCGGACTTCGCCAGCACGCAGAGCGTGAGGAGATAAGCCGCGGAATCGATCAGAAAGTCCGCGGCATCCGCCTGCATCGCCGTCGAGCCTTCGCGCAGCGCGTAACTGATTTCGACGCCGAACATGGCCAGGTTCAGCGCCATGACCAGCCACAGAACCCGGCGCACCCGACGGCCCAGCGATGAGTCGGCCGGCAAGGAGCCGCAGCCTCCGCTCATCGCCTTGACCCGTGCGTTTCGCAAACATGCTCGATCATCGCCATCGACATCCGGCAAACATGGTCATCGGCCGCGATGTAGAACAGATGGCGGACTCGTCGTCCGCCTTGACGATCCGAGCAGCTTTCACCAGGCGCGGATGATGGCTGCTCATTGCGGGCGATACCGGGCCGGCTTGCATCGCCGAACAGATGAGAAAGCGCGCTACGTCCTTTGGCTCCGCCGAAACATGTCGATTGCGATATCGTCGAGACCCTTTTGCTCGCGATTCCGCTCTTCGGCCGCCGCGCGCAGGCTCCACCGAGTCTGGGTGATCTCGTATCTCTTGAAACGCTGGAAGGCTTCGGCCACCGCCGCGCGCGCCCGATCGATTTCCTTCGCGAGCTCGGCCTTGGCGCGCGTAATCTCCCCGCGCCGGGTGGCGACCGCCTGGGTATAAGCAGGCAGGGCGTAGCGCACCTCGATCGAAGTGGCCGCCTTCTCGCGCTCAGCCGCGAATTCCTCTTCGAGGCAGCGCTGCCTCGCCAAAAGCCGGCCGCGGGCATCCTCCAGCACGCGAAGTGCGACGCGCCGCTCGTCGAGTTCCTGCTTATGCAGCCGAACGAGGGTTGAAATACCTTTCACCCGTCGACCTCGTCACCGGCCGTCATCGTCTCTTCGAGAATCTCGGCCAGTTGCCCGTAACCCGTCGCGAGATCGCATCGTTCCTCTTTCTCCTGGCGCAAGAAGCGCTCGAGCGCCGGGTGATAGCGGATCGCCTCATCGACGGCACTGTCGCTGCCAGGCCTATAGGCACCGAGGCGAATCATCTCGGCCATATCTTCGTAGGTTGCCATCAGGGCCTTGGCGCGGGTTACGAGCTCGTTCTCCCGCGCGGCGTTGCATTGGGGCATGGTGCGCGAAATGCTGCGCAGCACATTGACCGCGGGGTAGCGGCCCCGCTCCGCAATCGCGCGGTCGAGCACGATATGGCCATCGACGGTGGCCCGCACGGCATCGGAAATAGGTTCGTTGTGATCGTCTCCCTCGACCAAAACCGTGAACAGCCCTGTGATCGTCCCCTGCCCGCTTCCGGGACCCGCGCGCTCGAGCAACTTGGGAAGCTCGGCGAACACGGTTGGGGTATACCCTTTGCTCGTGGGTGGCTCGCCCGCCGAAAGGCCGATTTCTCGTTGCGCCATGGCGAAGCGGGTGACGCTGTCCATCAGACAGAGCACGTGTTGGTCGGAGTCGCGGAAATACTCGGCGATCGTCATGGTCAAATAGGCCGCTTGCCGGCGCATCAATGCCGACTCATCGGAGGTCGCGACGACCACGACGCTGCGCGCAAGCCCTTCCGGACCGAGATCGTCCTCGATAAACTCCTGGACCTCGCGTCCGCGTTCGCCGATGAGTCCGACCACCGCGACATCCGAGGCCGTGTACCTGGCGAGCATGGAGATCAATATCGATTTTCCGATACCCGAGCCGGAGAAGATTCCCATCCGCTGCCCCCGGCAGCAGGTGAGAAAGGTGTTGAGGGCGCGCACCCCCAGATCGAGTTTGTCGCCGATGCGCTGGCGCGCATGCGCGGCCGGCGGCGTGTTGCGCAGGGGATAGCCGATGTTGCCCGGGGTCAGAGGGCCTTTCCCGTCGGTCGGCTCACCGAACGCATTGACGACGCGACCGAGCCAGGAATGATCCGGGAAAACCACGGGCTCGACGCCTTCCACCAGCACCTGACAGCCGAGACCCATGCCATCGAGGGACTCGAAGGGCATGAGCAACGCGCGTTCGTCGCGAAAACC